>NZ_JBHTMP010000021.1:93687-111245 GCF_042679305.1 Micromonospora sonneratiae
TCCCCTACCTCCGGGTCCGCCTTCACCTCTGGGTCTGCCGCCTGATCCGCGTCTGCCTTGACCTCCGAATCAAGATCCAAACCCTCACTGTTTTCGACACCCGAGTCCGAAACGCCCTCCTGCTGCAAATGCCCCTTTAAAGCATCGATTGTTCTTTGCTGATCGGAGATCAGCGCATCTTTTGACTCGTTGAGCCTCTGCAGCTCTGCGATTTGCTCCTTCAGTTCAGCAATTTGAGCCGACTCGCCAGATCCGGAGCGCTCGACCTCTCCATCACCTTCCTTCACCGAACTGGAAATCGACGCCGGATCTTGTTTATTGCCTTCTTCGCCCTCTTTCTTCGCCTGAGAGTGGGCAGTATTAGATAAAGCCACTCCTGTCGCCACTAGAGACGCCCACACATTCTCCATAGGATTGAACCCGGGTATGGATCCGACAACTTGAAGGCCAGTCTTCTCAGGAAAGAGTTCGGCGTATTCGACAGCGATCAGAGAATCACGTTCTTCCTTGCTCAGTCCGCCGTCGCCAAGGCCATAGAACCTGCGAAGTCCCCGGTCTTCATCGACTTTTTCCCCTTCGGCACGCCACTTCGAGAATGCCAGACCGTGAGCTTTCAGCCCAGTCGACACTTCGCCATAGAACATGCCACCAGCAACGTTAGGCATCCCGTCCGAGACAAGTGCCGCCGAGCCAACGTGGCCAGCTAATCCAATCCCAAACCCGACCGCCTGAAACGCCAGCGGCGCAGTTGTGGTGGAATACGCGTGCTGACGTACCCAGTTACGGGTCTTGTCGTACCAGTTCCGCAGCCCTTTGAAGGGATCCCAGTCTCCACCTGGCTCCGGATTGATCTGTCCGGTCCCGGGCCCGGCCAGGGCGAGAGTACGGCCGCCCCAAGCCGGGCTGAACGCGCCAGCGAGTTGCCCCACCCCAGCTTGATTCGCGCTGGTGGCCTCGAACGAGAGTAAGGCTGGCTGCGATTCACCCGCCTGTTTACTTCGTTTGTTACGGCTGAGGAACCCGGTAAGGCTCACGGCACGACATCCAGATAGGCGCAAGAGTTGCTGACCAGCACGGGTATGCCCGCCGCTACCCGCCGAGCGACCGCTGCGGGCTCTTCCTCTGCCAGCGCGCCGATCTGCTGACACACGGCCCAGATGCTCGCCCGGTAGGACATCCCCCACACCGTGTAGAGGTCGAGCCCGACCAGCGCTCGCGGCTGCAGGTCCGGGCCGCCGATGGCGAACGCCTCTGGATGTTCGGCGGAGTTGCCGATCCCGATGGCAATCGACACCAGACGTAGCTGGGCGAGTTGGGCATCGAGCTTCGCGTCCTCGGGATCAAGCTCGATCATCATGCCCAGTCCGAGTAGCGCTTCCAGCACTTGGTCGCCATCGACATATCCGGCCTGACGGGTGGCCTGGAGCAGTGCCTCACGCGAATGGTGTGCGGTAGCCAGCAGCCAGATGTGGTACTCCCCGGGGCTCAGTTGGTGAAACTCGTCGCCTACCCGCACATTGGCGACCGGCGCTTCGCCCCCGGGCGGGAAGGTCATTCCGAGTGGGCATCCAACGGGCAACAGCAGAGAACTCACGGGGTGTATCCCTTCAGACGTGCGAATTCCGGCACCTGGCCGGCTGGCTGGGTCTGGACACGCAACGGGCGGTCACTGCGATAGAACAGCCAGGCATTCAACGGCGGAAGCATCTGGATCGCGTTCACCGGCAGAGCCGGGTAGTAGAAGCTGCTCACCGCGTGTCGCAGGCCCGCCTGACCATGCCCGCTGATTCCGCCACCCATGCCCGGTCCACCGAACATGCCACCAGCGTCGCCGCCCGTCGCACCAGGCTGGTACGTGACCGAGGTTTGCTTCTCCTCGCCCGCCCAGGATGACACGTCAGCAAGGTCCTGCCCGATGGACATGCCGCCGAAGATGAGCTTGGCGGTGGTGGCGGCAAGGATTGCGGATTGCTGCTCCACGCCGTACCGGTTGCGCAGCTGGGCCAGGCTCTGCACCGCCCACATGGTGATGATCCCGCGCCCACCACCCTCGCTGACCAACGAAGGGAGGCTCTGCAACGGCGCGATGTTGGCCACCTCGTCGAGTGCGAGGAGCAATGGCATGGAAAGCCTGCCGCCCTGTTTGGCGGCGAGTTCGGACGCTCGCTGGGCGATGCTGTCCACCAGGCCGGCCATCAGCGGTGCAATGGTCTGCTGGTGATGGGACGGACCGATGATGAACAACGACGAGGCGGTGGACAGGAACTGATCCAGGTCGAGGTCGGTCGCCTCACAGGAGCGGAGTACGGTCGGCTCGGCGGTCGCCTCGAGGGTGTTACGGGCCACCGAGTAGAAACTGCCGCGCTCTCGGTCGCCGAGCAGACGTACCGCCTCCAGGTCGTCGGCCCACATCGCCGCGTCGCTGCTGGACAGTCGCAGGATCGCGGCGGCGTCGCGGGTGTCCTGGGTGGCCAGCCACTTTCGCACCGTACGCAGCGGAAGTTGCTCGAGCGCGGCGGCATGGAAGTACGCCCGGAGAATGCCCGCTGCTCCGGCCCGCCAGTGATCGCCTTCCTGCATCCCCTGCCCGGCGACCGCCGTCATCGCGGCGACCCGTCGGTAGCACACACTGGGGTCGGCGCAGTCCGCCAGCGGCGACCAGCGCAGCGACTGTTCCGGGTACTCACTGCCGAACGGGTCGTACACATGTACCTGGCCACCGTGTTGGGCGGCGACCGCGCGACGCCAGTTACCGGTGAAACCGAGGATGTCGCCCCTGGTCGAGGTACAGACGAGGGGTCCCGCCCACTGCATGACGGTTGGGATGATCAGGCCGGAGGTCTTGCCGTACCGGGGCGGTCCGACGATCCCGACCGAGTCCTCCGGTGCGCTCCAGCAGCGCCGCTGCTGGTCGTTGGGGTCCCGGCCGAGAAAGACGTTGTACCGCTGGTTGAACCCGGGTGAGGACACCTGTGAGGGTGCCGTCATTGAATTAGTCCTTTTGCAACGTGCCGGTCACGGCTACTGGGATGGGCATGGCCGGGGCGTCCGGGTCGGGCAGCGGGTACGTCCGTCCTGGCTCCTCGAGCCGCTCCAACCGCAGTTCGTTCGGCGGGTGCGAGGCGCAGATGGCAAGGTCCCAACCGTTACGGCTGCCGTCGACGGTACGGCGTAGCCGGGCCAGCACCTGCCTGATCCCGGCCCGGTGCCCAGCCATGGCCGCAGCCTGGTCAGCCTGGTACTCGGCTGCTCGGGAGTCGGCCGCCTCCATCGGCACCACGAACCGCTGTACGGTCACGGTGATCGGCCAGGCGATGAGCAGGAGCAGGCCCTGGATGAGCGGGCTCCGGACGACCCGCATGATCGCCGTGACGATGGTGTACCCGATGTAGAGCGGCAGGGCGACACCACGTACGAAGATGCTGTTCACACTGTCACCGTTGGCCCAGTGGGCTAGCTCATGCGCGATGACACCGGCGATCGGTTCCCGCTCGTAGTTGAACTCGTCCAGCAGACCCTGATTGATCACGATGTGTCGGGTGACCGCGTAGGCGTTGACGTCGCGCGAGTCGTCCATCAGCACCATTGGCACGTTGCCCAGATGGAGCCTTTCCGCGCACTCATGCACGATCGGCATCAGAAGGTCAGCTTCGCGGCGGCTCATCCGACGCGCTCCGCCAAGCTTGAGGAACCAGGGCTCCGCGGCGATACGGACGATGGTGTAGATGCCGGCAAGGATCGCCGCGGTGATGACCTGCCCGATGAACGCACCGAATGCGACCGCCGGATCGTGCTGGTAGAGCAGCGCCCAGATGCCGAGCAGGCCGAAGAGGAAGCCTGAGATGGTGCCGACCACCGCGCCGATCAACGCACCTAGGACTCCACCTGCCTGGAACAGGCTGCTCTGGGTGGCGGTTCCGATCACGGGAAGGTCAGCCATCGGGTTGAGGCTGGGATCTAGGGCCAGCATGATGGTGCCTACGAAGCCGTAGAAGGCACCGCTCACCCCGCCGAACACCGCCATGAGGACCGCGAACGGCAGGTTCAGCCAGCCGCCGATGAAGGCGGCGGTGATTCCGCGCCAATCCCGGAACGTTCCGGCCACCAGCCAACTCGCGACCGACCCGTACCGGGCAGGTCGGTGGCTGAACAGCCGGTCCATCAGTGATCGCCCGACGGGGTTCGGGCCCGGTCCACCAGGCCTCGCACCGGGCGGTGCCGCTGGCTGTGCAGCGAACGTCTGGGGCGTCCTGCCCTGCACTGGTACGCCTTGGGGAACGGCACTGACCGGCTGTTGTGGCGGCGCACTGACCGGCTGTTGTGGCGGCGCACTGACCGGCGGCGCTGCGCCGGCCGGCTGTAGCGGCGATGCACTGACCGGAGGCACCGGGCTGGGTAGGCCGACCGGTGAAACGGGGGCGACCGGCTCGGCTGCCCCGCCGATCGGCGGCCCCACCGGCGGCCCCGACGGAACGGGACCTGGATCGATCGTCGGCGCACCGGCCGGGTCAAGAACGTACTGGGTCCACTGCCCTTCCGGAGTGCGCCACCGCCGGCGGCCATGACCGTCGTCGTACCACCCTTGCACGATGCGGGATCCCTTCAAACGAGTCCACCGGGCCATCACCTGTGCAACCACTTCGGACAGTGGTCGACATCGATCGCCGAGCCTAGTTCAGCCGCACCAGCACGGCGGGAAGTTTTGCCGTTCTCCCGGGGATCACCCGAATCGTGACGGCCAACCGGGCAGACGGACTTGCCCGGTTGAGTTTCAATAACATGCTGACCGCCGACCATTGGTCTCCACGTCGGCGAACGAGCACGACCAATCGACCAACCCCGGCAAGCATGGACAACCGTCATCAGGCAGAGGAGGGCGATGGCCGCGCGCGGCAAACCCGGTCGGCCGAAGAAGCAGATCAACGTCGGCACCAGTCCGGTGGCTGACTTCGCGTTGTCCCTGCGAAGGCTCCGTGCCGATGCTGGAAGCCCGACGTACCGCCAGATGAGCGAACGCGTCCACTACGCGCACAACGTGCTGTCCCAGGCGGACTCGGGATATCGGCTGCCCACGGACGAGGTCCTCGAGGCGTACGTGACCGCGTGTGGTGGCGACACCGTCCTCTGGCGCCAGCGGCTACGGCAGGCCCGCGAGGCGATGGCCCCGCGGCCCGACAGCGCGCCACTACGGATCACCCGTACGCTCACCGCCGATCGGGCGGACTTCACCGGTCGGGCCACGGAACTCGGCTACCTGTACACGCTCCTACCCACCCCGGAGAGCCCACCGGCCACCGTCGTCGTCAGTGGTCTCGGTGGCGTTGGCAAGACCGCTCTGGCCGTGCACGCCGCTCACAAACTCTCCCCGTACTTTCCGGACATCCAGCTTCAGGTGGACCTGCTCGGCTTCGGTCCCAGCTGCCAGCCGCCGGCGGACCCGGCCAGTGTGCTGGCCGACCTGCTGGTAGTGCTCGGGGTCCCGACCGATCAGATCCCGACCAGTCCGCAGGCCCGGGCGGCGCTCTACCGCGACCGGCTGGCTGGCCGCCGGGCGCTGATCCTGCTGGACGACGTGGCGAACGAGGGGCAGGTTCGCCCGTTGCTGCCCGGCTCGCCCGGTTGCTTCGTGCTGGTGACCAGTCGCAGCCGGCTCACCGGTCTGGACGACGCACAGCACCTGGTCCTGGACACGTTCCCCCCTCGGGACGCGCTCACCCTCTTCACTCGGATCGTCGGCGAACCGCGACGCCTTGCCGAGCCTGCGGTGGCAACGGAGATCTGCGAGTTGGTGGGCGGCCTGGCCATTGCGATCACCGTGGTGGGTGGTCGGCTCAAGGCAAGGCCGGCCTGGTCGCTGGAGTCACTGGCCCGGTCACTCCGCGACGAACATGCCCGCCTGGCCGAACTGGAGACCGGCGACCGGTCGGTGCAGGCCGCATTCAACGTGTCGTACCACCCCCTGACGGAGCAGACCCGGCGGGTCTTCCGGCTGCTGGCGGTACACCCAGGGGAGGATGTCACCGTCGAGTCGGTGGCCGCCCTGGCCGACCTGGACCTGGCCACTGCCAGCCGGACGATGGAATGCCTACTCGACGTCAGTCTGGTGCAGCAGGCCAGCCCCGGCCGCTACCGGATGCACGACCTGGTCCGGGCATACGCACGTGAGCGCGGCCGGGGTGAGGACCCACCGGAGGTACGCCGGGAAGCGCTGCACCGGGTGATCAGCTGGTACCTGCACAGCGCCCACAGTGCACGGGCGCTGCTGTATCCCGGCATCCGGCCGCTCCCGTTGGCCGACGGGACGACGCCCCGCAACCCACTGGCGTTCGACGACCATCAGGCGGCTCTCGCCTGGTGCGAGGCCGAACGGGCGGCCCTGACCGCAGCTGTGGCTGCTGCTGCCAGCAACGACCTGCCCGATCTCGCGTGGCAACTGCCCCGGGTGCTGTTGGAGTTCTACGACCTGCGCAAACACTGGAACGACTGGATCGACACGCACCAGGTTGCGCTGGCCGCCGCTACCCGGGCAGCCGATCCGGCGGCCCGGGCCCACATCCTGCACGGGCTCGGGGGCGCGTATCGGCACCTGGATCGATACGAGGAGGCGCTGGACCACTGCCGGGAGGCACTCACACTCTGGCGGCAGACCGACGACCGTTCCGGTGAAGCGGGCACCCTCAACTTCCTCGGTGTCGTCTACCGGAACCTCATGCGGTACGACGAATCGGTCGAGACCTACCGGCGAGGGCTACAGCTGTACCGCGAGATCGGCTACCGGTACGGCGAGGGAATCATCCTGAACAACCTCGGCGACGTCTGCCGCGAGTGGGGGCGTTTCGAGGAGGCGATCGACTACTTCCAGCAGGCCGTACCGCTACGGCGGGAGACCGGACACCGCTTCGGCGAAGGACACACGTACGACGGTCTGGGTGCCACTCACCTGGCGGTCGGTGACCTCGACCGGGCGCTACCCCTGCTACGGCGGGCGCTGGAGATACGTCGCGACATCGGCGACCGGTGGGGTACGGCGGAGACGCTGGACACTCTCGGCCGGGCCCACCGGGCGCTCGGAGAGGACCGTACCGCGCTCGACTGCTGGGCCGAGTCTGCGGCGATCTTCGACCAGCTCGACGCGGCACGGGCAGCGGCGGTTCGGGGCCGCGCGGGCAGGTCAGCGTCCGTGGGTACGCTGCGCCCGGTCGGGGCATGAGCCACGACCGGGTCCCCCGCCTGCGGGGCTCAAAAGTCGGCGAACAGGTACGGCAGCTGCCGGGGAAAGAGAGCACGTAGCTGCGCCCCGGCGGCACGGTCCACCACACCGAAGCCTCGGACGGCCAGTTCAGCCGGATCGAGGACGCCGTAGACGAGACCGGAGACACCGGCTGCGGTCAGGGTCGCCGTCGGCACCGAGGTTTCCTGCCCACGTACGACTGCGAGCTTGCCGTCCACGCCGTCGAGCAGATAGTGGCCGGCGATGAACGGATCCTCGACGATCTCGACGTTCACCCGGCCGGGGCCGACCGCAAGTCCGGTCAACGCGTCCAGCGACAGCACCCGAGCCATGGGTGCCACGTCGACCGGGTACCTGACCCTGGCCTCGGCCCGGACGGAAAGGTCGGTCAGCCACAACTCGGGGGTCTCGTCGGCGGCCACCAGCAGGCTGATCTCGGTCACCTGGTCAACGTGGTACGCGAAGAACCGCAGCAGCAGCGCCCGGCCGAGCGGGCTGGCGGTCAGCAGATCGCCGGCCACGAGCTTGCCGCCGTGCTCCTCGATGCGGAAGGCCACCGCACCGACCACTTCCCCGTCGACCTCGGCGACGGCCAGCCACTCCCGGTCCATGTCGCGCTGTCGTACGGCACGGAAGTCCGGGAAGACGGCGAATCCGTGCCGCTCGGCCAGCATCCGATGGGTGAAGTCCCGGTAGCTGTCGTATCCGTCCTTGAACCGCCGCAGACCGACGTCGCCGGGAAGTTGGGTCCGGAGCAGCGGCGCGAGATCGGCCGGCGTGAGGGTGACCCGCCGTGTCGCTGGCAACCCGACGTAGCCGAAGCGCTCATAGAACGAGGCCCGGAACGGATACAGGGCGCTGATCGGGTGCCCGGTGTCGCGCATCTCGCCGAGCAACTGTGGCAACAGCGCCCGGATGTGGCCCTGTCGGCGGGCCAACGGGTGGGTGGCGACACCGGCGACACCGGCCATCTGATGCACCACGCCGCGCAGGTTCTGCCGCATCGGGATGGCAGACGCCGTGGCCACGGCGGTGTCGGCGTCCTCGACGACCAGTGAGACACTGCCGTCGATGTACGGAAGGTACCGGCGGTATTCCTCTTCCCGATCGGCGCCGCTCGGTGACTGTTCGAATGCGTACGCCAGCAGCGGCAATGTCGTAGTGAGCCGCTCGTCCCCGGCTACCTTGCGGATCTTCATGCCACCATCCCAACACCGGTTGTGGCGGATCTTCAACCGGCTTACGGAGACCCGGCGCCCCGGCCCGCAGCTCTGCCCCGGTGCTGCTCCGCCCCGGTGCCGCTCTGTCCCGGTTGCCGCTCAGCGCCGTCTTCGCCAGGTCCCCGGGTCTGCGCTCACCCGGTCCGCCGGGCGGTAACCTGACCCGCAGCCAGGCCAAGATCGCTGAGCACCCTGGCCAGGCGGTCGTTCTCCGCCTGCAGGAACGCACCGAACTCGTCGCCGTCGAGGTAGGCGTCCGTCCAGCCGTACCTGGCCAACGCCGCCTTCCACTGGGCGCTGTCGCGCAGCCGTACCACCAGCGCACGCAGTGCCGTGACATCACGTTCGGTGAGGCCCGGCGGGGCGACGATGCCACGCCAGTTGGCGAACACCACGTCCACGCCATTCTCCCGCAACGTGGGCGCGTGGATACCGGGAATCCGCCGCTCGCTGGTGACGGCGAGGACCCGTAACTGACCCGATGCGATCTGGTCGGCGTACTCGCTCAGGCCGGAGACCCCGAACGCGACCTGCTTGTCCAGGATCGCCGCCAGCAGGTCACCGCCACCGTCGTACCGGCGGTAGGCGACCTGGCTCGGCCGGATGCCGACGGCCTCCGCCAGCAGCATCGGCGCGAGGTGGTCCGGTCCGCCGGCGGTGGACCCGCCACCGACCGGAACGGCCGCCGGGCGGGCCCGCCAGGCCGTGACGAGTTCAGCGAGGTCACGGTACGGCGAATCGCGGGTGACCACGACGATCGCCGACTCCTCGATCAGCCGGGCGATCGGGGTGGTGTCCTGGAGGGTGACCGGTGCTTCCCCGGCGTACTGGCTGCCGACCACCCCCAGCCCCATCAGCATCATGAGCTGGCCGTTGCCCCGCTCGTAGCCCAGTCGCCGCAGTCCGACGACGCCCCCGCCACCGGGCAGGTTGAACACCTCGACCTCTCGGGTGATGCCGGCCTCCGCCAGCACCTTCGCGCAGGTCCGGGCCGTGATGTCGTAGCCGCTGCCCGGCGCGTTGGGCACCATGATCCGCAGTTCGGGCGGGGCGTCCGTGGTCGGACTGCCACAGGCTCCGACACTCAGCAGGACCACGAGGCCAGCCGCCACCGAACGGATCAGCAGACGCATCGCAGCTCCTAAAAGGTGGATAGCTGCCGATCCTGCTGGTAGAACGCGCGGTTGTCACGGGGTAAATCACGGGTTGCGCCGACCTGCCCCGACGCTCTTTGCTGTGCCTGTCAGGAAGGGCCCCGCCATCGAGGAGGGAGGGCGCGGTGCAGCGGTTGTCCCTGGCTGGTCAGTTTCTGCTGTTCCAGCTCGGCATCGTGCTGCTCGTGGTGAGTGCCGTCGCGGCGGTGTCGATCGCGGAGTCCGACGCCGAGTTCCGTCGTGAGGAGGGCGCGCGGCTACGGTCCGTCGGCGAGAACGCGGCGATCAACCGTACTGTCCGGCTGGGGCTCGGTGATCCGGTCGGCCGCGAGGCACTGGCTGCGGTCGCGGAGAGCGCCCGGGCGGTCTCCGGTGCCTCGTACGTGCTGATCGTCGATGCCACGGGGAAGCTGGTGACCGGGCCGGACGTGGGTGCTCCGGCCGTGCTCGGCGACAGCGACGGACTCTCCGGACGCTCGTGGATCGGTGTCGTGGACGACGGCGCCAAGGCGCTGGTCGCACACGTGCCGGTACTGGACGAACGGGATGGCCGCTTCATCGGCCTCATCGTGGTCGGCCGTACCTATCCGACGTTGCCGGAGCAGTTCGCCGCCGCCATCACCAACCTGCTGACCTATCTGCTGCTCGGCGGCATGCTCGGCGTGGCTGGCTCGCTGCTGTTGGCTCGCCGGGTGAAGCGACAGACGCTGGGCCTGGAGCCGGGCGAGATCGCCAGTCTCGTCGAGCACCGGGAGGCGATGCTGTACGGCATCAAGGAGGGCGTGATGGGTACGGACGCCGCCGACCGGGTCACCCTGGTCAACGACGAGGCAGTCCGGTTGCTCGGGCTTGCGGACTCGCCCGTCGGCCGGTCCCTGCACACCCAGCCGCTGGACCCGGGCCTGCTCGACGTACTGACCGGCCGGGTGACCGGCGTGGACCGGATCGTCCTCAGCGACGACCGGGTGCTGGTGCTCAACCGGCGGCCGGTGGTGGTCCGGGGCCGCCGGGTCGGCTCGGTGACCACCCTGCGCGACCGGACCGAGTTGACCGCGCTCCGCCGCGAGCTGGACGTCAGCCGGCACACCACCGACACGCTGCGGGCCCAGGCGCACGAGTTCTCCAACCGGTTGCACACCATCGCCGGTCTGGTGGAGTTGGGCGAGCACGACGAGGTGGTCAGATACATCACCAGGAACCGCCAGGTCCATGAGGCGCTCAACCGGGACGTGACCAGCCTGATCCGCGATCCGGCGCTGGCCGCGCTGCTGATCGCCAAGGCCAGTCTCGCGGCCGAGCAGGGTGTGCAGCTGCTGATCTCGCCGGATTCGGACCTTCCTCCGGTCGACGATCGGCTCTCCGGCGACCTCGTCACCGTGGTCGGCAACCTGGTGGACAACGCCCTCGACGCGATCGGTTCAGGTGGGAGAACGGAGGTGACCGTGCGTACGGTCGACAGCACGGTGCACGTCACGGTCGTCGACTCGGGGCCGGGTGTGCCCCCCGAACTGGCCGAGGAGGTGTTCCGGCAGGGCTACAGCACCAAGGACCGGGCCGGGGGACACCAGGGCCTCGGCCTGGCCCTGACCCGGCTGATCTGCCTCAACCGGGGCGGCGGTATCGAGGTGACCGGGTCCACGTTCCACGCCCGGCTCCCCCTGGTGATCGGAGCGGCTGCATGATCCGGGTGCTGGTGGTCGACGACGACTTCATGGTCGCCAAGGTGCACAGTGGTTTCGTCGAGCGGGTGCCGGGATTCACCGTGACCGGGGTGGCCCATTCCGGCGCCACGGCGTTGGCCGAGGTGGAACGCACCCGTCCCGACCTGATGCTGCTCGACATCTACCTGCCGGACGTTTCCGGTCTGGAGGTGCTACGGCGGCTGCGTGAGGGCGACGTCGGGGTGGACGTGCTGGTGGCCACCGCCGCCCGGGACGTCGACACGATCCGTACCGCTCTGCGCGGCGGCATCGTGCACTACCTGATCAAGCCGTTCACCTTCGACACGCTGCGCGACCGGTTGGAACGCTACGCGGTGACCCACCGTCAACTGTCCGGCTCCGGCGAGGTCGCCCAGGACGATGTCGACCGACTGCTCCTGGGCATCCGCCCGACCCCGGTAGACCTGCCGAAGGGGTTGACCCCACCGACGGCGGAGTTGGTCGCCGGTGCCCTGCGCGAGGCCGGTGAGGATCTGTCCGCCAGCGAGTGTGCCGATCTGGTCGGCCTGTCGCGGGTGAGCACCCGCCGTTACCTGGAACATTTCGTCGGAGCCGGCCGGGCGAAGGTCAGCCTGCGGTACGGCTCCGCCGGCCGACCGGAACGTCGTTACCGGTGGGCCGGCGGAGCCTGACCTGCTGGTGACCGGCTGAGGGGCCGGGCAAGGGGCCGGGGAAGGGGCCGCGCGAGGGATGCCTCGGCGGCCGACCTGTCTGGTCGGTCGCCCGCGGGCTGGTCCAGCTTCCGGGCCTCAGGTCGGCCGGGTGCGGGTTCGCTACGAACCGGGTTCAGTGGCTACGGCGGTAGCGGGCGGCGACCGTGGAGATCCAGAGCATCGCGGCGATGGCACCGACGGCCAGGGTCAGGGAGCCGGCCCTGCCGCCGCTCATCGCCCAGCCGTTGCCGAGCAGCAGGGCGGTGCCGGCGATCCGGGAAGACACGGCAGCTCCGCGCTCCCCGGCGCGGCCGAAGTGGTGGCCCAGCACGTAGCAGGCGGCGATCAGGGCGGTGAAGGCAATCGACCCGGCAGCCATGTGGCCGTAGCTGTGCCAGGTCAGCGCCTCGGGCATCCCGTACGGGGTGCCGACCGGGAAGCCGTCGGCCGGATCCATGACGAAGACTCCTGCGGCGACCATGCCGACGCCGCTGACCAGGACCAGCCGTGGTGCCCACCTGCCGCCCGGGGTGTCGTGCAGGGCTCGGCGCAGACCGGCCGCCCCGAGGACGGTCAGGATGCCGGCAAGCACGAAGTTGGTGATCTGTAGCCAGCCGAGGGAGCCGTTGCTCAGCATGCTCAGCGGATGGCGGGTCAGGTCGAAGCCGTCGCGGATGGCGGCCTGGGCCAGGGAGACGGTCACCCACAGGGGCCCCGCGACGGCCGCACAGGTGAGCAGGGACCGGGTGGAGACGGAGGTGGCGGCAGCGGTGGCGACCGGCATCTGGGCAGTGGTCATGGTTGACGTCCTTCCGGGTTCTTCTTCGCTTCCCACCCACACGTCGATCCCGGCCATGTGACAGGGAATGCCGGCCGTTCCCTGTCACATAGGCTCGCGCGACGTAGAGACGCAACGACCAAGGAAAAGGGGAAGAACATGCGCTACCTGATGATGTCCAAGCCCTCGGACACCGCCGCGCCGGACGAGAACCTGCACGTCGCGATGGGCAAGTTCATCGAGGAGCTGACGGCGGCGGGCATCCTGCTGGCCACCGGGGGCCTTGAGCCGGGCGGTGTCCGGATCACGTCCTCCGGCGACGAGATCACGGTGACGGACGGGCCGTTCGCCGAGGCCAAGGAGGCCGTGGTCGGCTTCGCGCTGGTCGAGGTCCGGTCCAGGGAGGAGGCAATCGAACTGACCCGCCGGTTCCGCAGGATCGTCGGCGACGGTGAGAGCGTGATCCAGCAGGTCTTCGGCCCCTGAACCGCGCCCCAACCGGTGAGCAGGTCGGGGATGCTGTCATCGTTGCTGTGATGGACGCCCATGGCACCGTCGACGCGGTCTGGCGACTTGAGTCGGCCAGGATCATCGCCGGCCTCACCCGGATGGTGCACGACGTCGGCCTCGCCGAGGAGTTGGCCCAGGACGCACTGGTCGCCGCCCTCGAACAGTGGCCCGACTCTGGTGTCCCGGACAACCCCGGCGCCTGGTTGATGGCCATCGCCAAGCGGCGTGCCATCGACCACCTCCGACGGGTCCAGCGCGTGGAGCGTACGCACGAACAGCTCGCCCACGCGCTGGACCAGGCACCGCCCCCCGAGCAGGACGACGTCCTACGGTTGATGTTCATCTCCTGCCACCCGCTGCTGCCGACCGAGGCCCGGGTCGCGTTGACGCTCCGGCTGGTCGGCGGCCTGACGGCTGCGGAGATCGCGCGGGCGTTCCTCGTCAACGAACCGTTGATCGTCCAGCGCATCGCCGAGGCCAAGCGGACGTTGGCACGGGAGCGGGTACCGTTCGAGCTGCCGGCGGGACCGGCGTTGCCCGAGCGCCTGTCCTCGGTGCTCGGGGTCATCTATCTGATCTTCAACGAGGGTTACTCGGCGACGTCCGGGGACGACCTGATCCGGCCGGGGCTCTGCCTTGAGGCGCTGCGGCTGGGCCGGTTGCTGGCCGAGTTGGCCCCGTACGGTGCCGAGGTGCACGGGCTGGTCGCGCTGATGGAGATCCAGGCGTCCCGCTCGGCCGCCCGGACCGGACCGTCGGGTGAGCCTGTTCCGTTGCACCAGCAGAACCGGGGACGCTGGGATCAACTGCTCATCCGGCGTGGCTTCACCGCGATGCTGCGGGCCCGGGAGGTCGGCGGTCCGCCGGGCCCGTACGTCCTACAGGCGGCGATCGCCGTGTGTCACGCCCAGGCACGAACCGCCGAGGAGACCGACTGGGCACAGATCGCCGCCCTGTACGACGCGCTGGCCCACCTGCTACCAACCCCGGTCGTCCAGCTCAACCGGGCGGTGGCGGTGGGCATGGCGCACGGGCCGCAGGCGGGTCTGGCCCTGGTCGACTCGTTGACCATCGATCCCACGATGCAGAACTACCACCTGCTGCCCGGCGTCCGGGGGGATCTTCTGGCCCGGTTGGGTCGGTACGACGAGGCGCGGGTGGAGTTCGAACGGGCCGCATCGCTGACCGGGAACGCGGCCGAGCGTGCCTTCCTGCGCCGTCGCGCGGACGAGATCGGTGCCACCGGTGCATCGGGTACCACACTCGGGCAGGCCAGCCAGGACTTCCTCAGCCGCGACGACCTAGACGCCGCGACGATCCGCTCGTACGGACAGACCCTCCGACGCCTGTGCCTGGCCCTGGGCGAGCAACTGCCGCTGGTCTCCCTGACCGCCGATCACGTGGTGCGGGTGTTCACGACGGCCTGGGGCGGGGCGGCGGCCAGTACCTGGAACCGGCACCGGTCAGCCGTCCGGACGTTCGGCGCCTGGGCGGCCCTGGAGGATCTCGCGGCCGGTCTCGACCGACGGCCCGAGACGCGTTCTCGGACGGCGACGATCGACCCGGGGCAGCTGGCTGCGCTCTGGAGCCGTGCCGACCTGCCGATGCGGGAACTGACCCTGTGGCGGATCCTGCACGAGTCGGCGGCCCCGGTGACGGCCGTCCTGGCACTGAACGTCGAGCACCTCGACCTGGACGACCGTCGGGCCTGGGTGGCCGGCACCTGGGTGAACTGGCGTCACGGGACCGCCCGGCTGCTTCCGCACCTGGTGGCTGGCCGGACCCGGGGCCCACTGTTCCTCGCCGACCGGCGCACCGGACCGGCCCGGACACCGGCGGCGGCTGACCTGTGTCCGGAAACAGGTCGTCGCCGCCTGTCCTACGAGCGGGCCGAATACCTCTTCAAGCAGGCCACGAAGTCCCTCGACCCGGCCGGCCACGGCTACACCCTCCGACAGCTCAGGTCCCGTACCTGATCATCGACTGGTGCTCAGTCGTCCTCGCCGAACGCCAGCCGCTCGGCGGTCCGGCCGCGCAGCCGTGCGATCATCCGGGGCAGGTACGGCAGCAGCACCGCCAGCACCACCAGTCCGAGCAGCGTGGCGGTCAACGGTCGGCTCACGAAGACGGTGAAGTCCCCGTTGGCCAGCAGCAGCGTACGGCGGAACTGCAGCTCCATCATCGGCCCGAGGATGGCCCCCAGGATCACCGGTGCGATCGGGAAGTCGAAGTGGCGCATGAAGTACCCGACCACCCCGATCCCGTACGCGATCAGCACCTGGACGACGCTGTTCGACGCGACGTACACGCCGAGGGTGGCGAAGACCAGGATGCCCGCGTACAGCACGGGTCTGGGGATCTGTAGCACCTTCACCCACACCCGGATCAGTGGCAGGTTCAGGGCCAGCAGCAGTACGTTGCCGACGTAGAGGGAGGCGATCAGCGCCCACACGAGTTCGGGCGACTTCTCGAACAGTTGCGGACCGGGTTGCAGGTTGAAGATCTGGAACGCGGCCAGCATCACGGCGGCGGTGGCCGAGGTCGGGATGCCCAGGGTCAGCAGCGGTACGAGCACCCCGGAGAAGGCCGCGTTGTTGGCCGCCTCCGGGCCGGCCACCCCTTCGATCGCCCCCTTGCCGAACTGCTCCCTGTGCTTGGAGCGACGCTTCTCGTAGGTGTACGACAGGAAGGTCGGCACGTCGGCTCCGCCGGACGGCAGCGCACCGAACGGGAATCCGACGGCGGTGCCACGCAGCCACGGTCGCCAGGAGCGGGCCCAGTCCTGCCGGCTCATCCAGCGGGCTCCACCGACCGGCTCCAGCGGCGTCACGTGCTCGGGGAGCTGCCGGAGGCGGCTGGCGACGTAGAGGGTCTCGCCGATCGCGAACAGACCGACGATGATCACGACGACGTCGACGCCTTCGAGTAGTTGCAGGGTGCCGAAGGTGAACCGGGCCTGACCGGTCAGCCCGTCCAGGCCGACCAGGCCGAGGAACAGACCGAGGCTCAACGACATCAGTCCCCGTACGAGCGACCGGCCGACCAGCGCGGTGACCGCGATCATGGCCAGTACCGCCAGGGCGAAGTAGTCCGCAGCCCGGAAGTTGACCGCCAGGGCGGCGAACGGCTTCGCGAACAGGGTCAACAGCAGTGTGGAGATGGTGCCGGCGACGAACGAGCCGATCGCGGCGGTGGCCAGGGCGGCTCTGGCCCGGCCACTTCGGGCCATCTGGTAGCCCTCGATGGCGGTGGCCACCGACGCGGACTCACCGGGCGTGTTGAGCAGGATGGATGTGGTCGACCCGCCGTACATCGCGCCGTAGTAGATGCCGGCGAACATGATGAAGGTGCCGATCGGGTCGTCCAGGCTGAAGGTGACCGGCAACAGCAGGGCGATGGTCAGGGCTGGTCCGATGCCGGGCAACACCCCGACGAACGTGCCCAGCGTGACGCCGATCGCCGCGTAGAGCAGGTACTGCGGACTGAGGACGGTCCCGAAGCCCGCCAACAGGTCGGTCATATCGGCAACACCCCACTGGGCAGTCCGATGGCCAGCAACTGGGTGAAGGAGAGGTACACGGCCAGGGCCAGCGGTACGGCGACGACGAGGTCACGGACCAACTGCCGGCTGCCGAGGATCCGAGCCGTCAGTACGAAGAACACCACCGTCGCCAGTACGAACCCGAGCGCTTCGAGGGCGAACACGTAGCCGCACAGCGCTGCGGCCAGCAGGACGGGTGGCAGCCACTGGACCTCGGCCGGCGCCGGCCGGGTCGGCACGTCGTCCCCGGCTCCCGGGTCGTCGTCCGCCGCGGTTCCGTCCCCGGTTCCCGGGTCGTCGTCCGCCGCGGTTCCGTCCCCGGTTCCCGGGTCGTCGTCGGCCGCGGTCCCGTCCGTGTCCGCGTCCGTGGGACCGGCACCGCTCGGCTGGATGGGCCGATCGGGGGCGACGAACTGCCGGACCAGATACCAGAGGGCCAGCGCCAGCCAACCGCTGGTCACCACGAGCGGCGCCAGCCATGGGCCGTCGAGGGCCAGGTTGCCGTCGGCCGAGTCGTACGCGTACCAGGTCAGAAAGAGTCCGGCCGCCAGCATGACGGCACCCAGCACCCGTGGTCCCGTCGGTGGCCGCCCGGGGAGGGCACCGCTGTGCTGCGGCGCCCTCTCCTTTTCCGCAGGGGTCGACAGCGCCATCTAGTGTCTCGTGATCCCGATGTCTTTACTTGAGATGTGTTGTGGTTGGCTGTGTCGGTGGAGATGTCGTCGGATGAGCGGGCCGAGCTTCGGGCGT
>NZ_JBHTMP010000022.1:0-107659 GCF_042679305.1 Micromonospora sonneratiae
CCCCGGTGCCGGCGACCGGCGGCGGGACGGCTGCGGTGGCTGACGGCAGTGCGCGAACCATCGAGGCCGCCCTGGGCGGGGCACCCGACAGGGGGACCGGGGACGCGCTCACCACCGCCGCCCGGGACGTGCTGCGTGGAGTGGTCGCCTCCGCCGCCGACCCGATCGCCGGTGGCCGGCACAAGGTCTTCGGCAACGCCGAACTCAACGTCATTCCGACCACCTCCACCATCGCCTCACATCTGCCCCGGGCGGTCGGTATCGGCTTCGCGATCGAGCGGCTGCGCCGGCTGTCCGTCAGCGGCCCGGTACCCGGCCCCGGCCGGTCCGGCGTCCCGACGCGGACCGACTCCGGCCCCCGCTCCCCGTGGCCGACCGACGCGATCGTGGTCTGCTCGTTCGGTGACGCCTCGGTCAACCACGCCAGCGCCGTTGCCGCGTTCAACACCGCCGGCTGGTGCGACCACGCCGGTCTACGGATCCCGGTGCTGTTCGTCTGCGAGGACAACGGGCTCGGTATCAGCGTCCGGTCCCCGGACGGCTGGGTGGCCGCCACACTGGGCTCCAAGCCGGGGGTGCGGTACTTCTCCGCCGACGGGTGCGACCTGGTCCAGACGTACGAGGTGGCAGCCCAGGCCGCCTCCTGGGTACGTCGGCATCGTCGGCCGGCCGTACTGCACCTGTCGACCGTACGGTTGATGGGGCACGCGGGCGCGGACGCCGAGCTGGCCTACCGGTCGACCGCGGACATCGCCCGTGACGTGGCCCGGGACCCGGTCGTCGCCACCGCCCGACTGCTGGTCGAGGCCGGGATCGCCAGTCCGGAGGAGTTGATCGCCCGTTACGACGAGATCGGCTGGCAGGTCCGTAAGGTGGCCGAGGAGGTGCTCGGCGAGGCGAAGCTGAGCGTCGCGGCGGACATCATGGCCCCGCTGGCGCCGCGTCGTCCGGTCCGCGTCTCGCGGGCCGTCGCCGACGCCGGATTCCGGGCGGCCGGGCCGGGGAACGCCGCCCGCGCCGCCGCCTTCGGCGGCAAACTTCCCGAGCAGGCGGGCCCGCTCACCCTCGCACAGACGATCAACGCGGCGTTGGCCGATGGGCTGCTGGACCACCCCGACATGACGATCTTCGGCCAGGACGTGGCGGTCAAGGGCGGGGTGTACGGGGTGACAAAGGGCCTGCGGGAGCGGTACGGCGTGGCGCGGGTCTTCGACACGTTGCTGGACGAGACCTCCGTGTTGGGGCTCGGGCTCGGTGCCGGACTCACCGGCATGCTGCCGGTGCCGGAGATCCAGTACCTGGCCTACCTGCACAACGCCGAGGACCAGTTACGCGGCGAGGCCGCCACGATGCAGTTCTTCTCACAGGGGGCGTTCCGTAACCCGATGGTGGTCCGGGTACCGGGCCTGGCGTACCAGGAGGGGTTCGGCGGGCACTTCCACAACGACAACTCGGTGGCCGTACTCCGGGACATCCCCGGCCTGGTGCTGGCGGTGCCGGCGCGGGCCGACGACGCCGCACCGATGCTGCGCTCGTGCCTGGCCAGCGCGGCCGTGGACGGTAGCGTCTGTGTCTTCCTGGAGCCGATCGCGCTCTACCACACCCGTGATCTCGCCGTCGAGGGCGACGACGGATGGCTGGCCGAGTACGCCGGTCCGGGTGCCTGGGCCAGCAGCCATGTGCCGATCGGCCGGGCCCGGACCTACGGCGTCGGCTCGGCCGAGGATGTCACGATCATCACTTTCGGTAACGGCGTACGGATGTCGCTGCGGGCCGCCGCCGGGCTGGCCGAGGAGGGGGTCGGCACCCGGGTGGTCGACCTTCGCTGGTTGGCGCCACTGCCCGTCGCGGACATCTTCCGGGAGGCCTCGGCCACCGGCCGTGTGCTGGTCGTGGACGAGACGCGCCGGTCCGGCGGGGTGGGGGAGGGGATCGTGGCCGCCCTGGTCGATGCCGGATATGTCGGGTCTGTGCGTAGAGTGGCATCTGTTGACTCTTTTGTGCCGCTTGGTCCAGCTGCGGGTCACATGCTCGTCTCCGAGGAAGCAATTACCCAGGGTGCCCGTACGCTGCTGGCACGGTAAATTCCGTTCCACCCGGTGCGCCACTTGCGCGTAGGGGCACAAGTGTGTGGACTTTGCGCTATCGGTGTCGAACGACGCCGCTAGTAGTTGAGATGAGGAGGCACGCGACAGTGAGCGCGACCGCTGGTCAGGCCGCCGACGGAGTACGGAGCCTGGCGGACCGGTTCGGCATCGAGCCGGGGATGGTCGTCATGGAGATGGGGTACGACGATGACGTCGACCACGATCTCCGTGACGCCCTGACCGACCGCTGTGGGGAGTTGGTCGACGAAGACACCGACGAGGTCGTCGACGCGGTGCTGGTGTGGTACCGCGACGGAGACGGCGATCTCTTCGAGCTTCTCGTGGACGCCCTCGGCCCGCTGGCCGACAACGGTGTGGTGTGGCTGCTGACGCCCAAGGCTGGGCGGGACGGACACGTCGAGCCGAGTGAGATCAGCGAGTCGGCACAGACCGCCGGCCTGCAGCAGACATCCACCATCAACGCCGGCAAGGACTGGAGCGGCGCTCGCCTCGTCCTGCGCCGGGGGGTCAAGGGCAAGAAGTAGGGGGATGGGCGCCGATCACCCCGATCGGTGCTCGTGGCACTCTGGGGCCATCGTGACTATCCAAGGAGCTTGCATGCCGATCGAGGTTGGTGCCGAAGCGCCGGACTTCGTACTCAAGGACCAGAACAACCAGGAGGTCCGGCTCTCGGACTACCGGGGAAAGCGCAGCGTGCTGCTGGTCTTCTATCCACTTGCCTTCACGGGCATCTGCCAGGGCGAGCTGTGTGAGGTGCGCGACAACCTCAACGAGTACGTCAACGACGATGTCCAGGTGCTCACCGTCAGCGTCGACTCGGTCTACAGCCACAAGATCTGGGCCGACAGGGAGGGCTTCCAGTTCCCGCTGCTGGCCGACTTCTGGCCGCACGGTGCGGTGGCCCAGGCGTACGGCGTGTTCAACGACGTCGCAGGCATCGCCAACCGGGGAACGTTCGTCATCGACAAGGCGGGCGTGGTCCGCTTCGCGGAGATGAACATGCCGGGTGAGGCCCGCGACCAGGAAGGCTGGCGCAAGGCGCTGGCCGCGGCGGTGGCCTGATCCCGGACAGTCGGACGCTGGCCGATCTTGGAAGTTTCCGCACGCCTCTGAGCTGGGAAACTTCCAAGATCGTTGCCTGGGCAACCGGGGACCACGGCGGCAGGGTAAGCTAGCCGCCGCCGGTACGTCTCAATGGCGTCTCGGGCGCGTAGCTCAGTGGGAGAGCACTCGCCTTACAAGCGAGGGGTCGCAGGTTCGAAACCTGCCGCGCCCACCAGGAACCACCAGCGGAAACCGGCCCCAGGAAGATCAGACCCCGGGGCAGTGGCAGCAATCGAGGCCATGAGAGTCGGCCGTCAACGGCAGGCCGCAAAAGCGCCCCGCCGCGTGCGCGCCGGGATGCACGTGCGACCTGGCGGCCGGTCACGCCCCGGCGCGCACGGCGCGGCCAAGAGGTGCCATGGACATAGCCGTGGGCCGAGCCGGGCGGCGTCGACCACGACCAGGAGTACGCGCAGCTCCGGCACCAGGCCCGACCGGATGCTCACGGGCGGCGGGGCGACGGTGAACCGCAACGCACGATTGGCCTGAAACGGCCCAGCATATGGGACGGGCATCGAAAAAGATACATCTCTACAATGCGTCTTCCTGGACCTAGCATCTCCTCGACCAAGAACGACGACCGTCGATTGAGGCGTCACGGGCGCACGATCAGACGGCAGAGGGGAACAGGGGAGATGTCACAACAGAGATCACCCGGGCGCCGTTGGCGTCTCGGTGCGGTGGCGGCCACTGCGGTCGCTGCGGCGGCGTTCGGCACCCCCCGCCGTCGCCGCGCCCGCTGAGGGGCAGATTCTGCAGGCTGGTGGTGCTACCGCCATCGCCGGCTCGTACATCGTGGTGCTGAAGGACACCATGGTGACGCAGGGCAACGTCAGTACCAGCGCCACGGCGCTGGCCAGCCGGCACGGCGGCACGGTGGCCCGGACCTACCAGCACGCGGTGCGCGGGTTCGAGGCGAAGATGTCGGCCGCCCAGGCGAGGCAGTTGGCCGCCGACCCGTCGGTGAAGTACGTCCAGCAGAACCACACCGTGAAGATCGCTGGTACGCAGAGCCCAACGCCATCCTGGGGGCTCGACCGCATTGATCAGCGTAATCTTCCGTTGAACAACTCGTACACCTATCCGAACAACGGTGCGGGCGTACGGGCGTACATCATCGACACCGGTATCCGCTTCTCGCACAGTGACTTCGGCGGGCGTGCGGTCACCGGATTCGACTCCGTCGACGGCGGCTCCGCCGACGACTGCAACGGTCACGGTACCCACGTCGCCGGCACGGTCGGCGGCAACGCCTACGGTGTGGCCAAGGGCGTGACGCTGGTCGGCGTCCGGGTGCTCGACTGCGGTGGTGGCGGCACCTACGCGCAGGTCATCTCGGGCATCGACTGGGTCACCGGCGACCACGATCCGGGTGAGCGCGCGGTGGCGAACATGAGCCTCGGCGGCGGCTTCAGTCAGGCCATCAACGACGCGGTGACCGCGTCGATCGCCGACGGCGTGACCTACGCCATCGCGGCCGGTAACGACTACTCCGCCGACGCCTGTGACAACTCCCCGGCCAGCACCCCGAACGCGATCACGGTGGGTGCGACCGAGTCCAACGACGCGAAGGCCGACTACTCCAACATCGGCACCTGCCTGGACATCTTCGCTTCGGGCACCGGGATCACCTCGGCGTGGTCCTCCGCCGACACCGCCACCCGCACCATCAGCGGTACGTCGATGGCGACCCCGCACGTGGCCGGTGCGGCGGCGCTGGTGCTCGTCGCGAACCCGTCCTACACCCCGCAGCAGGTACGCGACAAGCTGGTCAACGACGCCACCAACGGTGTGGTGACCGGTCCGGGCACCGGCTCGCCGAACAAGCTGCTCTACGTCGGCAACATCGTTCCGCCGACGCAGGACTTCTCGATGGCCGTGGCCCCGACCTCCGGTGCGGTCAACCCGGGTGGGTCGCTCACCGCGACGGTGAGCACGACCACCACCATCGGCGGCGCGCAGACGGTCGCCCTCAGCGTCAACGGCCTGCCCAGCGGCGTGACAGCAACCCTCAGCCCGTCGACGGTCACCTCCGGCAACTCGGCCAGCCTGACCATCAACACCGCCGGCACCGCCACCCCGGGCATCTACTACGTGTCCATCACCGGTACGGGCACGGTGACCACGCAGAGCGCGACCTACGCGCTGACGGTCAACGGCCCGCTCGGCTGCTCGCAGACCAACGGCACGAACGTGCCCATCTACGACGGCAGTGAGTCGAACAGCTCGATGTTCATCTCGGGCTGCCCCGGCAACGCCTCCGTGACCGCCACCGTGACGGTCGACATCAAGCACACCTACATCGATGACCTGGTCGTGGCGCTCCACGCGTCGGACGGCACCATCTACGGACTGCACGACCGCGAGGGCGGCTCGGCCGACAACATCAAGCGGACCTACACCCTGAACCTGTCCAACGAGATGGCCGCCGGCACCTGGACGCTGGAAGTGTTCGACTGGGCCCGCGGTGACACCGGCTATATCGACAGTTGGACCCTGAACCTGCAGCCGTAGCAGCGACAACAGCGCAAACCCACGCGGCCGGGGCTCCGATCATCGTCGGGGCCCCGGCTCCGTCGTGGCTCAGCCCAGATCGAACACCTTTCCCGGGTACGGATCACAGCACGCGGCTTGCGGCAATCGATGTGTGCGCGTGCGTGTCGCATGATCATCAGTCTGGATCCGGCGCAACCGAGACCGAAACCCGTGTAAAACGTTCAAGAGACGATGAGGGGTTCGGCCCTGGTCAGAGGTCAAACCTGCCCGATTCCAGATGATCTCCGCCCTGCCTGCGGCATTGGGGGTCCAAGTCTCAGCCAGGGAAAGGTCTCGGCTCGTCCCTGTGATCGCGCAAGCCCCAGCGAACCGGCTCAGCTCGGCCTGACTGATGGCACCAGAAACCCCCGACGACCCCTCGCACGGATAATCAACACGCTGGCTACGACCGCCGATATCCAGACGGCCAGCCGCACCGGCAGAGCCATCAGGCTTTCCGGCGGTGGAGGCAGCACCACCATCTGCAGTGCGGCACCAGCGGGCACCAGTAGGGCGGCGAGTGTCCCGGCCAGACCGGGCCGCCGGATCATCGCGCCGGCAACCCCAAGCGCAGGACCGAGCACCACGCTGCCGATCAGCCAGTACCGGGTCGCCATGTCCCACCATGCACCGCTGTCGAAGAGCACGTCCATGCCGTAGTAGGCGGTGGTGGCGAACACCAACGCGAGGCCACCGGCCACCGCGCCGCACAGCGTCCCCACAGCGGGTCGTGTACGCCGACTCACCAGCCAGCCCGCCAGCACAGCCGTCGCGGCCCACGCCCATCCTGCGTCGAGAACCAGGCTCGCGAACTCTGCGACCTGCGACCAGCCACCACGCTCGGCGCGCGCGGTGCCGACTTCGCCGAGCCAGATCGGCACATGGTTCACAACCGAATCGACGACACCCAACACCAGCCCTACGACCGGTCCAGCCGCCACCCACCGTACGCGGTCATGCCCCCGCAGCATGGCAGTCATTGTGCTGGATCCGCCCGGACGAGGCGCGCAGAACCTACCGGCGAGGATCGCAGGTTCGGAACCTGCCGTACCCACCTTCACGGGATGGCGACGAAGGCGTTCGTCAGTGTGCGGGCGAGTAGCTGACCGGCTTCGTCTGCGGTTCTGCGCCCGACCAGGACTTCCTCGTTGGCGGCGCGGCCGAGTCCGTGGATCATCGCGTACATCCATTCGGGCGGAAGGTCGGCGCGGAGCTCGCCCCTGCCAGCGGCGTCGGTCAGCCAGGCCAGAAGCGGTTCGTCGGGGGCGGGGTGACGCAGCGGTGCGTCGGTGGCCTTGCCGGGACGGTTGTCGAGGAACCGGTAGCGTTCGCCAACCCGGATGATGCCGGGGCCGAGTCGGTCGAAGAACGTGGCGGCCGTGCCGCCCGGCGTGATCGCGGTTGTGACGACGGCCCGCTCCTCGTCGACGACGAGGTCGATGAGCGCCTGGATGAGGTGTTCACGGGTAGGAAAGTTCCGGTAGACGGTGATTCGCGCCACGCCGGATGCCTCGGCGATCTGCCGCATGCTCGCCTCGGGATCGGTCGCCAGTATCCGGATCGCCGCAGCGATCACCGCGTCCCGGTTGCGTCGAGCGTCCAGCCGCTGCGTCTGTTCGGCCACGTTGTGATCAGTAGCGTTGCCCACCCGATAAATGATACAACCTGTTCCAACTGATACGACGTGTTTCACTTGGAGGGTACGTGGGCGGGGTCGAAGCGGTGGGCGTCAGCCTGTCGAGGCGGAAGAAGCGGATGGCACTGATCGCGGTGGCGTTGGGTGTGGTGATGGTCAGTTTGGACGGAACCGTTGTCCACATCGCCAATCCGACGATCGCCCGTGAGCTCGGCTCGTCGATGACCGGCCTGCAGTGGGTGACCAACGGCTATCTCCTTGCGCTGGCGGTGACGCTGATCATTGGAGGCAAGCTCGGTGACGGGTACGGCCGCCGCCGGGTGTTCGTGATCGGAGTGGTCGGTTTCGCGCTCGCCTCCCTCGGGTGCGGGCTGTCGCCGTCGACCCCGGTACTGATCGCCTTCCGGGTGCTACAGGGATTCGCCGGGGCACTGTTGGTCCCGAACACTCTGGCGATCCTGAGGTCCACGTTCCCGCCGGCCGAACTGAACCGGGCCATCGGGACGTGGGGTGCGGCGTCAGCGTTCGCCGCTGCCGCCGGACCGATCGTCGGCGGACTGCTGGTGGAGTACCTGTCCTGGTCGGCGATCTTCCTGGTGAACGTCCCGATCGGAGTGGTCGCCGCCGGGCTGGCGGTCCGGTGGATCGACGAGAGCCGCGTCCCGAGCCGTGCCGACCGGTTCGACATCGTCGGTGCCGGCACGCTCGCTGGGGCCCTTTTCGTGTTGGTCTGGACGCTGACCAGCGCGAATGGCCGCGGGTGGTGGTACGGGGCCGCCGGCGTGGTCACGGCGATGGTGCTTCTCGTAGCGTTCGTGGTTCGACAGCGTCGGGTACCCGCGCCGATCCTTCCGCTGTCGCTGTTCCGTTCCCGGGCCCTGTCGGTCGGTGTCGCCCTGCTCGTCGCCGGGAACCTCGCACTTTACGGAGTCCTGTTCTCGATCGGCCTCTACCTACAGAACGTGCAGGGCCATACCCCGCTGGAGACCGGTGTCCGCCTGCTTCCGCTGATGGCGGTGTTCACGGTCAGCTCCCCGCTGGGCGGACGCCTGACCGAGCGGCTGGGTTCGCGCTGGCCGTTGGCGCTCGGGATGGCGCTGCTCGCGGCCAGCTTCGTCGGGCTGGTCGGCCTGTCCGCGGATTCTCCCTACAGTCGGCAGTGGCCCTGGTTGATGCTGCTGGGCGCTGGCATGGGGATCATCGTGGTCGCCGGGACCGAGGCCATCGTCGGGACAGCTCCCACGCAGCACAGCGGAGTCGCAGGAGGTTTGCAGACCACCGCGAATCAGCTCGGCGGCGTCCTCGGCACCACGGTGTTCGGGACGGTGATCGCAGCGATCGTCGTACGGGACCTGCCCGCGGAACTCGACGGTGCAGACGTTCCCGACGCGATCGCGGAGCAGGTCGCCACCCACACCGGCCTGGCCGCGCAGGGGATCGCTCCGGTCGACGTACAACTGGACGTCACCGCGCAGGTGAACGATCTGGCCGCCGCGATCACGACGGCAACCGAACGGGCGTTCATCTCCGGCATGCACACGGTCATGTGGATCGGAGCCGGCATCGCACTCATCAGCGCGCTACTGGCACTGCTGATCCCGGCCCGCCTTCCGCAATCCACCGTGCCTGAATCGTCCCCGGTCCGATGATGATGGGCCCGGAGCGACAGGGCAGATTGCTACGGGGCACAGCGTGGTCTCTACGATCGGCGCATGGCCCTGCTGCACCGCGCGGAACTGCACCCATCGAAGCTTGAACTCCTGACGGAGTGGCTGCCGAACCAGGACTGGTACCAAGAGCCGACCGCCGCCGACCTGGCGCGAGTGGCGGCGTACCGGTTCGACGATCCGGCCGGAGCGGTGGGAATCGAGACGATGCTCGTCAGGGCGGGCGACGGAGCGGTCCACCAGGTTCCACTCACCTACCGCGGTGCGCCGCTGGACGGTGGTGACGCCTGGCTGATCGGCACCACCGACCACTCGGTGCTCGGCCGCCGCTGGGTGTACGACGCTTGCGGAGACCCGGTCTACGTCGAGGCGCTGGCCAGTGCCCTCATCGCAGGCACCGACCAGGCGGAGGAGTTCGTCGACGTCGACGGGCGGCTCGAACGGCGCGCGCCCAGCATGGCGATCGCCGTCAGCGGTGCCCAACGGGTCGAGGAACCCGCCATCGGTCCACATCGTCGCGTCGTGACCGGCGATCCCACGCTCATCGTCACCGACTCCGTCGAGTTGGCCGTGGTCCGCCGGCTCGTCGAAGGTGCTGGGCGGGCCGGCATCACGTTGACCGGCACGTGGGACGGTCAGCCGACTCCGCTGCCGCTGGCGTACGCCTCGCTGCGCTGATCACCGCCGCTCGTTCGGGTGGTCCATCGGTGATCGAACCGTTGTCGGCGGCGGCGAGGCTGCCCGGGTAGATGCCGAACGCGCCGCAGTCCGGGACGCGGCGGCCTGGGCCTTCGACCTGGCCGCCACCGGCCTCGGCGGGTACGCCGTGGCAGATGCGCGGCCGGCACCAGGCACATCCGGTCGGGTTCAGCGATCGCCGCCACCCGGTTGGACGCCCTCCCCGGTACCGGCTCAGGGGGTGGGGCCCTCGAACCAGGCGAACGTGGTGATGGTCAACCATGCTGCCAGCCCGAGCACGGCCAAACCGATGAGAGTGCAGAAGGCGAACCAGAGCTTGATGCTGAGCGGGATCGCCGAATCCGGAACGGTCGGGCTCCGGTTCACGAGGTGTTTCAAGGTCGTTCCCTTCAACGTTGCGATCTTTCTTGGCGCATAGTCTGGCTGGTCTGTTCCGCGTTGCCGATCTCGGTGTGGCTGTCCGGGGCACACGCAGGCATAGCTGACCGCAAAACGGGTAGCCCGCCACCCGGACCTGGGGAGGAGCGGGTGATGACCGACGGCAGCCGCCCGCGGATCGGCGTGCTCGGGTCGTACGGCGGGCGGAATCTCGGTGACGAGGCGATCCTGACCGGGCTCCTGGCCGACCTGCGTGCTCGCCGTCCGGACGCCGAGATCCTGGTGTTCTCCCGCAACCCGGAGCACACCCGTAGTTCCCATCCCGGCGTGCTCGTCGCACCCTGGGACGGGGTCAGCCGGGCCGTTTCGGCCGAGACACTGGCCCGGTTGGACCTACTGGTCCTCGGCGGTGGCGGAATCCTGTACGACAGCGAGGCCCGGCGTTACCTCCGCCTGGTCCTGGCCGCGCAGGAACGCGCCATGCCGGTCATCACGTACGCGGTGGGCGTCGGCCCGCTGACCGAGGCGTTGGACTGCTCGATGGTCCAGGACACGCTGACCGCCGCGACCGAGGTCACCGTCCGGGACGAGGAGTCCAAGATCGTGCTGGAGGAGGCCGGGGTGACCCGCTCGGTCACCGTCACCGCCGACCCGGCGCTGCTGCTCGAACCCGAGGACTTCACGGTGGCGATGCTGCGGGAGGAGGGAGTGCCACCCGGGCGCCGGCTGGTCGGCATCAGCGTCCGGGAGCCGGGCCGGGCCGCCGAACACCTTGATGTCGGTGGCTACCACCGGCTGCTGGCTCAGGTCGGTGACTTCCTGGTGAACCGGCTGGACGCCAGCGTGCTGTTCGTGCCGATGGAGCGGGACGACATCCGACACGCCCACGGTGTGCTGTCGAACATGACGGCGGCCGAGCAGGGCCGGATCCTGCACGGCGACTATCGGCCGGGGCAACTGCTCGGGCTGATGCCCCACTTCGACATGGTGGTCGGGATGCGCCTGCACTTCCTGATCTTTGCGGCGATGTCCGGGATCCCGTGCCTGCCGCTGCCGTACGCCGGGAAGGTCTTCGACTTCGCCCAGCAGATCGGGGTGCCGGCGTTGCGCGGCGTGGAACGGGAGGTCGAGGGTCCGTTGTTGGCGGAGGTCGACCGACTGTGGGACGAGCGGGCGGCGCGGATCACCGACACCACGCGTCGGGTCGCGACCCTGCGGGAACGTGCCGAGAACACCGGCATGCTCCTCGAGCCGGTGCTGAAGAGCCTCTGACCGACGAACGAGTCGTACGGTGCCCGGTCAGATCGCCGGTCCGCGCCATTCGTACCGCCACGGTGGGTCGTCACCGGTCATCGAGGTCAGCTCGTAGATCTCGCTCTCTGCCAGTCCGCCGTCGCCGACGTGGTGGTGGGTGAGCGGCGGTCGACCGTTGACGTCGAGCTCGACGGTGATGCTCTCCCCGTCGGCAACCCCACCCACCAGGGGAATCTCCGCACTCGGTGCCATCCCTCAATCCTGCCCCGCCGGCAGCCCCGGCGCAGGCGATCGTGCCGCAATGGTTAGCTGTCACCCGGTCCTGGTAAGAAGGGCGCTGCTCGGATCCCGGCCCTGGGGAGACTCGATGAACTTGGACGGTGTGACCTCGGCCGTCGGGATGTTGCTGGCCGCCGCTGGTGCCGACGACTGTCGGACGCTCGTCACCCGGGTGGGGAGCCCGCTGGGCTCGACGCTGCGCAGCAGCAGGGCACTACCTCCGGAACTGGTCGAGGCGGTGCTGCGTACCGGCGAGCCGAACCTCGTGAGGCAGATGTTCGACAACCCCGAGCGGGACGACGCCCACCGTGAGATCTGGCAGCGCTGTGCGACCGCCGACAGTCCCACGGTCGCGCAGTGGTGGTACGACCGGGCCGATCTCGTGGTCCGGCGCGGCATCCTCGCGGCGGCCAACCCGGACACGCCCGGCTGGACCAGCCGCTCCGGACTGGTGGGCAGGCTGCTCGAGTCGTCGGACGTCGAGCAGTTGCGGGCCGCCGTGGTGTGCGCGTTTCCCAGCCTGGTGGAGCACGCGCTGCGGGTCTGTCACACCGAGCTGAGCCGGGCCGAGCAGCTACGCGCGATCCTCTCGTTGCATGAATCCGGCGAACTCGGTGCGGCCCTGGGCTGGCTGGGATCACTGGCGCTGCATCCTGACGTGGTTGAGCTGGCCCGGGCCGCTGCCGAGTCGCCGGACGGGGCGCAGCGGTTGCGTGGTGCCACGCATCTGGCCAGCGACGACGTCATGGATACCAACCACCTGGTCGAGGAGTTGCGCCAGTTGGCCGAACAGCCGCTGAAGGCGGTCGCGGAACGCGCGAAGCAGGCGGTGTCGCGGCGCAGCCGGTGGGACTGGGAGGTCCTGCGGGCGGCGCACGAGGCCCGACCGTTCCGGCCACAGTGGTTGGAGCTGCTGGTGGGACATCCGGACTGCCCGACGGAGATAGCCGCCCACTGGTGCACCCGCCTGCCTCGCGGCCTGGACGTGCTGGTCGGGACGGGGCGCCCGATCACGTCAGCACAGCTACGACCGTTGATCCGGACCGTGGTGTCGAAGTCGACCCTGACCATGCTGGCCAGGACCCGACTCGGGGAGGACGTCACCAGCACCGATCTGCTGGCCGTAGTCCAGCCGGCGCGCACCGTACTGCACCTGGCACAGCTGCGGGCCGGCGAGGCGATGACCGAACGGGAAAAGACCGAGTGGGACGCCTTCCGGGTAGGGCTCGCCGAACTGGTGGCCAGCCGGCTGGGCGACGATGTGGCGGCGTGGCGGCTACTGCGAACCCGGCTGCCGAAGTTCAACGGCACGGTGACCCGGTTGCTCGACGAGATGGCCGCGGCGATGGCCAGGGCGGCGGGTGGACCGGGGGCCGCTGCCGCTGCCGACCCGGCCGAGGAGTGGCCGGACGCCGCCGCCCTGGGCATGTCCCTGGAGCCGCCGTCGCTACCGGTGAACCGGGCCGCATTCGTGACGCTGCTCGACGCCGCGACCACCGACGTGCAGTGGACGCTGCTGCCCCACCTCGACGAGCGCACCCGCTACGACCTGCTGGCCCTGGGGCAGTGGCGGGCGGAGTGGCTGACCCGGGCGGTGGCCGACGGCGACCCGCGCGTCTGCGTACCCCTGGCCCGACGCAAGGGGCTCACCCCCGAGGTCATCGAGGTGCTGGCCTCGGTCGACGATCCGGCCACCAACTTCGGGCTGCGTCACCAGGCGCAGGCAACCTCCCGGCAACGTCACCGGCTGGCCAACGGGATCCCGTTCGGGGCGGGACGCAGCGAACGCGTGCCGCTGTCGCCCAGCCCGCAGGAACTGCTGTCCGCCACGGATCCGCAGCAATCGTCGTTCGGGAAGTGGGACGTGGAGCTCCTGTTCCCGTTCCGGTACCACGACGACCCGGAGATCGCCCGCAAGTGCGTGCACCACTTCCTGCCCCCGCAGAACCGGATGCTGCGGCTGGTCATCGAGTGGTGGGAGTTGGACGGCCACCCGAAGCGTCTCCTGAAACGCCTACCGCCCAACGTCCAACAGGGCGTACACAAACTGGTCAGCGAGGCGGTCGAGGCTCCGGATCCCGACGAGGCGCTCGTTCGGCTGCGGGCCGCCGCGTACGAACTGGAATCGACCCAGCATGCCATCCGGCGGCTGCGCAACGGCAGTTCCCTTCGGACGCTGCTGGCCGAGGGGTTCCGCTGGGACTGGGCGGCGCTGGTCGCCGCGCATCGCAGCAAGCCCTTCGATCCGAGCACCCTGTTCGGCTTGGCGGCGCTGCCCGGCTGTCCGGAACTGCTGCGGAACGCCATCGGACCAGAGAGCCCGCAGGGGATGGCGCCCTCGCTGAGTACCGCCGAGAAACGGGCACACAGGGCGCTGACCGAGGGGAAGTCCCCGGCCGACGTGCTGGCGAAGACCCCGGTCCAGGGCTGGGCGACGCATGCGGTCCGATGCGGTGATCTCGCGCCGGTCGACATCCTGCGCCACGGCCACAGCGCCCGGGAGGTGTTGGGTTTCGAACCGGTCGACGACGCGTTCCGTACCGAATTGGCGGGCCTGGTCGACAAGCACCTGAGCGGGCGGCCGGAGGCCTGGCTGCTGACCCTGGCGATGCTGCCCGACTTCGTCGGTACGGTGCCGGAACTGCTCAGCACCGCCGCCCTGGCCGCCGGGTGAGTTCGGTGGACGGCCGGGAGCCAACCGGATCGGGGACCGGGGCAGGGACAACGAACGGTACGACGGTGGTCGCCCAGCGGTCGCCGGTCGATCTCACCGACCGTCGGGCGTTGCTGGCCCGCCAGCCGGACGACCCGACGGTGCTGGCCGAGGCGCAGCGGCTGAAAGAGGTGGCACTGCTGGACTTCGGCATCCGGGACAGCGTGGTGGCGTCCTGGCTCTACACCAAGTGCCACCACCACATCCCGACCACGGCCGTGGAGACGGCAGCGGTGGTCGCCACCGGTGACGGTAGCTGTCTGCTGCTCTACAACCCGCAGTTCTTCGTGGACATCGGGCTGGCCGGGGTGCGGTTCGTGCTGTTCCACGAGGCACGACACCTGATGCATCGCCACCTCTACGCCGAGCAGGAGTTGCGGGCCGACCCGCTGTTCCATCTGGCCGCCGAGGTCAGCATCAACCATGTGGCGATGGTCCGCCTCCAGGTGACCGGTCTACCGAGCCGGGTGGTGCCCGGCAAGGACGCGGGGACCAGCCACGAACCGGTCGGGGTGGACCCCCGGGAGGTCCACCAACGGTACGCCGACGACCTGCGTGACCAGGGCCGGGAACCGTTGTCGTACGAGGAGTTCGTCGACACCGATCTGGTCGTCTACCGGGAGCTCAAGCGGATGCGCACGCCGCTGGTGATGCCGGTCGGTCTGTGCATCCACGCCGACCACGTCGGCCGGCACGGCAGCGAGTTTCCCGCCGATGCGGAAACGGTCGGCCTGATCATCGGTGAGGCGCTGGCCGAGGCGATCCGGGCCGCGTTGCGGGGCAACCGGCTCGCCCGCGACGAGGTGCTGAACCTGATCGACCGTTCCGAGGGCGGTGGTGACCGGCTGACCCGGATGTGGGGCAACCTCGGTGCCGCCGCGCTGCGCGGTGAGACCCCCCGGACCCGTCGGGTCGACTGGTGGAAACGGTGGCTGGCCGACACACTGGCGTCCAAGCTGCGGGAGGGGGAGCGGCTGGTCTATCCGAAGAAGCAGGGGGCGGTGCTGCTGGCCCTCGGGCACGACCCGATGCTGTCGCGGCGGGGGCGGGAACGCACCAAGGTGGTGCTGATCGCCCTGGACACCTCCGGTTCGATGCCGGACGAGGTGGTCGACTGGGTCACCACCCTGGTCGGGCAGACGGACGGGGTGGAGAGCCACTGGCTCAGCTTCGACGGGGTGGTCATGCCGTTCGTGCCCGGTGAACGGGTGTACGGCGGCGGAGGTACCAACTTCCAGAACGTGGTCGACTACGCCGAGGGGCGGCTGGCCATCGACGGAGTGCCCTTCGAGGTACAGCCGGACGCAGTGATCATGGTGACCGACGGATACGCGCCGCACGTCACGCCGGCCCAGCCGGACCGCTGGATCTGGCTGATCACCAATGGGGGCGACGATTGGCCGGAACACCACCACCCGCCGATGGCCTGCCATCGGGTGACCACCGGTGACCGGTGAGGACGACGAGGAGAACGACGGCAGCGTGAGCAGTGTGGCAGCGATCCAGGAGACCCCCCTCGACGACCTGACGGACGCCGGGGAGAGCCGCAGCAAGCGGAAGTGGCGGCCCACCGCGACGTACCGCCGCAGGCCATCGGGGGCGGACGACCGGGTCCGGCTGGAACAGTTCATCGACGCGATGATCGCGATGGGGCAGACCGGTCAGGTGTTCGGGGAACACGGCATCGGTAAGACGTCGACGTTCGTGTCGTACATCCCCGAGCGTTATCCGGACACCCGGGTGATCCTGGTGCCGGCGGCCAACCTGACCCCGGACGACCTGCTGGTGAACGCGCCGGTCCGCGATTCCCGTACCGGCGAACTGGCCCTCACCCAGCTGATCATGCGGCAGCTCGCTCCGGGTGAACCGTTCGTTCTCCTGATCGACGACTCGCTACAGGCGGGCGACACCATCCAGTCCCAGCTCATGCAGGTCGCCTGCAACTGGACGCTGGGCGAGCACGACCTGCGCAAACTCGGCTGTGTCGGGGTCTTCCTCACCGACAACGAGTCGCTGGTCGAGACCAGCGCGCGGCGCAGCGACCTGGCCGTCCTGGACCGGATGGTCACCGTACGGCTCACCGCCAACGACACCGCCTGGCGGTACAAGCTCGCCGAGCGCTATCCCGACTGGGACCTGACCGAAGTGTTCCGGATCTGGGCCACCCTGCCCCCGGAGCTACGGCACCTGCTGTCGCCGCGCACCCTGCAACACGTACTCGACTGTGCCCGGGCCGGGCTTCCGCTGGCCTGGGGCCTGCCACTGGTCAACGGACACCGGCTGCATCTGGTCGAGCCGGGCGACGGCAACGGCAAGAAGAGCCGTCGGGACCGGGACCGCACCGACGAGACCCTGGACCAGATCGCCGCCGCGATCGGCTGTGCCAACCCGGACACCGTCCCCGACCCGGTCCGGCGGATCCTGCGTACGGCCATCCGGGAGCGCTGGGCGGTGCTGCTCCAGGGGCCGCCCGGCTGCGGCAAGACGGAGATCACCAGGCAGATCGCCCGGGAGGAGACCGGTCGGGAACCGGTCTACTTCTCGCTTCCCGTCACCAACGTCGAGGACCTGTGCGTGCCGGTACCCACACCGGACGGGACCCTGGACACGCTGCTCACCAGGAGCCTGCTCGGCCCGGAGCCGAAGGTGCTGGTCTGGGACGAGTACAACCGGCCCAAGGACAAGGCGACCTTCGCGAAGCTGATGGAGGTCACCCAGGAGTGGTCGCTGGCCGGGCGGCCGATCCCCAACCTGCGGGCCCAGGTGGCGTTGCAGAACCCGCCGTACCACCTCGGGCGCAAGCTGCTGGTGTCGCGGAACAACATCGCCCAGGCCAGCCGGTTCACCGTCAGCTACGAGGTACGACCGGAGGACATTCCCGCCAACGAGTGGCTGATCGGGACGTACGGGGAAGTCGCCGAGACGGTGCTGGAGTGGTGGAAGACCGACATCGACGACGAGGGCCGGGAGTGGATCACCAAGCGCACCCTGGAACGGCTGATCAAGCTGCATCGGGCCGGCCAGCCGTTACAGACCGGGCTGATCTACCTCGGCGACGGTGAGTACGCCCCCGTGCCGTTGACGAAGCTGGAGGCCCGGCTGACCGAGGAGCGGGTCATCGGACTACGGGAGATAGCCCGGGACGTGGATGCCTGGGAGGCCCGGCTGGCCGCCGCGTCGGAGACCTCCACCGAGGGTACGGACGACACCGATGCCGTACACCAGGTTCTCTCCAACGCCGAGGTGTCCCAGCTGAAGCGGCATCTGACCGTGGTGGCCCGGCTGCTGCGGCACCTGCCGCCGAAGCTGCGCGCCACGTACCTGGTCGGCCAGTCGCCGGAGAAGCAGAAGTTCTGGGTGTCGGCCCTGGCCAGGATGGCCGAACTGTCCCGCGACTGAGTACGGCCCCCGGGACGGACCGGGAACCGGACCGCGCCTCGATGTTTTCCCCCGTCGAATCCGGGAATCGCGCGACGGTGAACGACCTGGTCTGCAACGCCCGCGAGCACGGTCTGGTCGGGGATGGCGTGACCAACGACCAGCCGGCTCTGGCGGAGCTGGTCGACCGGCTCGGATCAGCCTGCGCCGCAGACGGCCGACCCCGCGTCATCCACTGCCCGCCCGGCGTCTACTCGATCCAGGACCGAGGCACGGTGTGGCGCAGCGGGGTTTCCCTGATCGGTGCCGGCTCCGGTGTCACCCGGTTCGCCCTGTCGAACCCGGGTGACCCCACCGCACCGACGCCGCTGGCGTACTTCACCACGTTGCAACACGGCGCGGAGCGGGACAACCACATCGCCGACTGCACCTTCGCCGGGTTCGAGATCGATGGTTCGGGGGTGCGACTGCCCAGCTACGACGTACTGGCCAAGGGGTTGGGCCTGCAGTACGTGCTGCGGGGAAGGTTCCACGACCTCTACATCCACGACACCGCCGCAACCGGGTTGGGCTGCGACTTCCTCCAGGACACCGTGGTGGAGGGGGTACTGACCGTTCGTTGTGGGCGGCTGGACAGCGGACGGCAGATGGGCGGGGCCGGCATCGGCATCGGGGTCGGCGGCTGGGGGGACGTCGAACGATTGACGATCACCGCCTGTACGGCGATCGGCAACGGCACCAACGGGATTTTTCTGGAACTACAGAAGGACTACTGGACCCCGCCCAGTGGTATCCGGATCGTCGGCTGTCACGCCGAGGGCAACACGTTCGGCATCTCCGACTGGGGCACCGACGGGCTGATCGTCTCCGCCTGCACGATGATCGGCAACCTTCAAGCCGGGTACGACGTATCTGCCCAGGGTACGGCCGGCGTCGCCGGCCGCGGCGGCATCGTGACCGGCTGCGTCGTCGACCGTAACGTCCGGGACGGGGTGAGCATCGGCAACACCCCCGGCCGGTACGTGGTGCGGGGCAACCGGATCAGCCGGAACGGACGCTACGGGTACCGGGAACACGACCTGGCCGGCGACGGTGAGCCGGCCCGGGAGATCGTCATCGAAGGGAACGAGATCTGGGACAACGGACTGGACGGCATCCACGTCGATGCGGCGATGATCGACGGGGCCATCATCGACAACCGGATCCGGAACAACGGCCGCCGGGCGGCAGCGGCCTCGGCCGGGGGCGCGTCCGTCAGTTACCGCGCCACCACGCTGGTCGACCGGGCAGCGGACTGGCGCCCGGACGGGCACCGGGGTAAGACGTTGACGGTCGGCAGCCGGACCGCTGTCGTAACCACGAACAGTGCCACCGAACTGACCCTCGCCCCGGTACGCGCCGGCGCGACCACGGCGTGGGCCGGTGAACCGCCGGCCACGGGTACGCCGTACCGCCTGCCGGAGGCACCCACCGAACGGGCCGGCGTGACCGTGGCGGCGGACACCGACAGCCTCACGTTCCGGGGCAACCGGATCTGGGACAACCAGGACGAGAGGACCCAGACGTACGGCCTGTGGGTCACCGAGTGCGGCAGTTGCGTGTCAGCGGCGGTCGAAGGGAACGACCTCGTCGGCAACGCGGTCTCGGCTGTCCGGTTCGAGACCGTACCCTCAGGCGGGCGCTGGAACGGCAACCAGGGCTTCGACGGATGGTAGCGAGACCCGGGGATGTGTCCAATCCCCGGGCCTCCGGGTGCCACCAGTTCCTGACGCCGACACGTTTAAGGGTCCAGATCACTCGTAAGGACGTTGGGTTTTGCCGTTAAACTATCGCCGCGTGATCTTGGAGCGGCGAGCCGGACTCGAACCGGCATCCAACCGTCATCGTCCGAACCCGTTCGATCCGACGTTCGATGGCGAATGCTGAATCTGGAGCGAGAATCTGAGATTGACGATGGCTGCCTCTGCCAGTTGGGCTATCCCAGCCGGAAATGCTGGGAGAGGGACTCGAACCCCCACTGAACCACCCTTTCAGCTTCGGCTTCAGCTTCAGCTTCGCGCGGTCACGCTGTTGCGTAGACCGCGCATCCCCGCGCTCCAGCGGGGAGTCTGTGGGTTACCCGAACAGGTAGCCGAACACGACAGCGCCCACCTGCCGGTCGGTGACCTCGGTGCCGTTGGCCTCTTCCCGGGCGAACTTCACCGCGTGCTGCAACTTGACGACCCGGTCCAGGACTTCGTTGACCCGCTTCGCCGGCAGCGCGCCGGAGAACTTCACGGTCGTCCAGTAACCGACCGCCACGTCCTCGTAGTAGACCTCGACCTGGGCCGGGTGCTTTTCGGTCGCCTCGGCCTTGACGTGGTTGCGGGGAACCTTCTTGGTCCGGATGGTGCGTACCGGCTCGGTACGCCACGAGTCCGTCGACTGGTCCTGGGTCCACGATTCGGCGGCGTCGAGGACCGGCAGTTTCTTTACGAAGGTGTGCAGGTCGACGAGCTGCTTCTCAAGGAACAGCAGATAGGAGACGGGAACGTCCTCGATGAGGGTCCGGCCGTCGACGACCACGTTTGCCCTCGCGACGCAGTTGGCCCAGTCCTTCGTCGCCGTGACGTCGAAGAGCCGGGTCAACGTCTGACCCACGTCGCGGAGCACCTCCTCAGCCTTCACCTGGACCCGGGTCGACTCCGGTGGAAGCTGCTCGCCCTCCTCGTCCTTCGGCTGGTAGGTGCGCGATATACCGGAGAGCAGCGGCGCTTTCTGGATGGCGTGATGGGCGTCGGTGAGATCCGCGAAGGACTTGCTTTTGACGCCTTTCTCCACGGCGATTATCTGGTTCAGCTTGGCCACGTCGTTCTCCCCTCAGGCAGGTCGGAGGCTAACAGGAGCCAGTGGCATCGGTCGAACGCAATTTCGGTGCGGGTCTGCTGCCTGCTGCGCGGCGGCGTGTGGCGGTCGACGGGTGCTGCCGGTCGGGTGTTAGAAAGGGACCCTTCCTCTACGAGAAGCGATGAGAAGGGGTTCTTCCTTGCAGGTCGTGCACGGTGTCTGGCTGGTGGACGGTCGGCTCGCGCTCTGGGCCGAGGACTCCACGCTGCCGACCCGGCCGTCGCGCCGGTCGGGGCGTCCGCCCCGTGACCGGCCGCACCCCTTCGCCGCCGGCCACGACGCGCTGGCTGACGCCCTCGGTGAGGTCGCCGCGAAGGCGACGTCCGGCAGCGCCGTGTTGGCGCTGCCCACCCGGGGCGGCGCACCCGCCGACTCACCGGAACTGGTCCGTACCGAGACGTCGACGCCGGGCCGTGGGCCGGTCACCCTCGCCGGCTGGCAGGTGCCCACCCTGGAGTACGACGCGGACCACGCACTACCGGCGCTGTGCGCGCTCGGCGACGACGGGCCGGTACGGGGTGCCGGCCTACGCCACCTCGTCGAGTTGGCCGGGTTCGCCGTCGAACTGGTGCAGCGCGGACGGACCCTGCCGGGCGTCGTCGGTGACGGGCCGACCGGATCGCCCCGGAACCCGAGGGCACTCTGGCGACCACTGCTGACCGGTGCGGACGCCGCCTGGGCCCGGGGCCTGGCCATGGCGCTGCCACCGGCCGTTCGAGCCGCCGTACCGCCGGAGGTTTCGGCCGGGGACCTCGTCGCGGACGTACTCGACAGCCTGACCGACGCCGCCGTCCGGGTCGCCCTCGACGGCGTACGCCTCATCGACGCCCGCCGGGCCAGTGGTACGGACGCCGCCGTGCGGGCCTGGCTACGTGCGTTGACCGGGCGGCAACGCACCTTCACCGCGCCGGCCGGTGCCCTGGCCACCCTGGAAACGGAGTTGTACGCCTGGCAGCGCGACGCGACCGGAAGCCCGGTCCGAGCCTGTTTCCGGCTGGTCGAGCCGGCCCTGCCGGCGGAGTACGACCTGTTGACGGCAGCAGGGGCCGACTCCGACTCCGACTCCGACTCCGGTTCGGTGGAGGTCGAGGCCGGGGTCGACGACCAGTGGCGGGTCGAGTTCGCGTTGCAGGCGGTCGACGAGCCCAGTCTGGTCGTCGGAGCGGACCGGATCTGGGAGTCGCCGGGGGCGCTCCGGGCCCTGGCCGGACACCTCGACGCACCGCAGGAGACCCTGCTGGCCGAGTTGGGCCGGGCGAGCCGGCTGTGGCCGGAGTTGGAAACGGCGCTGCGTACGGCTGCTCCGGACGCGCTCGACCTGGACATCGACGGGGCGCACCGGTTCCTGCGCGACGGGGCACCCGTGCTGCATGCCGCCGGGTTCGGGGTGCTGTTGCCGTCCTGGTGGCAGCGGCCCGGCTCCCGCCTCGGTGCCCGGTTGCAGGCGAAGTCCCGTACCGCGCCGGGCACGGTCGCGTCCCGTAGCGCGCTCGGCCTCGATGCGCTGGTGGACTACCGGTGGGAGCTGGCGCTGGGCGATCAGCCCCTGTCGGAGGCGGAACTCCAGGCGCTGGCCGGACTGAAGACCCCGCTGGTGCGGCTGCGCGGCCAGTGGGTGGAGTTGGACGCGAAACGTCTGGCCGCTGGGCTGAAGCTGCTCCGGGCCGGCGGTGCGATGACCGTGGGGGAGCTGCTGCGACTCGGACTGGCCGCGTCCGAGGACCCGGAGGAGTTGCCGGTGCTGTCGGTCAGCGCCGACGGGGCCCTTGGCGACCTGTTGGCTGGCCGGGCCGAGCAGCATCTCGCCCCGGTCGATCCGCCGCCCAGCTTCCAGGGGAAGCTGCGTCCGTACCAGCAGCGGGGGTTGGCCTGGCTGGCGTTCCTGGAGGCGCTGGGGCTCGGCGGAATCCTCGCCGACGACATGGGACTCGGCAAGACCGTGCAACTCCTGGCGCTGCTGGCCGGGGACGGTGCGTCGACCGGACCGACCCTGCTGGTCTGCCCGATGTCGCTGGTGGGTAACTGGCAGCGGGAGGCCGACCGGTTCACCCCCGAGCTGCGCGTACACGTGCACCACGGTGCCGAGCGGGCACGCGGGGCGGAGTTCGCGACGGCCGTGCGGGATGCGGACCTGGTCGTCACCACCTATTCGGTCGCGGCCCGGGACGCCGCCGCCCTGGCCGAGGTCGACTGGCACCGGATCGTGGTCGACGAGGCGCAGGCGATCAAGAATGCCGCGACCCGGCAGGCCGCGTCGGTCCGGTCGTTGCCCGCGCGGCACCGGGTGGCGGTCACCGGTACGCCGGTGGAGAACCGGCTGGCTGACCTGTGGTCGATCATGGAATTCGCCAATCCCGGGCTGCTCGGGCCGGCAGCTACCTTCAAGAAGCGGTACGCCGAGCCGATCGAGCGCTACGGCGACGACGACGCGGCGCAGCGGTTGCGCCGGATCACCGGCCCGTTCGTGCTGCGGCGCATGAAGACCGACAAGTCGATCATCTCGGATCTGCCGGAAAAGCTGGAGATGGAGGTGCTCTGCAACCTCACCGCGGAGCAGGCCTCGCTCTACCAGGCGGTGGTCGACGACATGCTGGCCAGGATCGACTCCAGCGAGGGCATCGAGCGGCGCGGGCTGGTGCTGGCCACCATGACCAAGCTCAAGCAGGTGTGCAACCATCCGGCCCAGTTGCTGCGGGACGGCTCGGTGCTGCCCGGCCGCTCCGGCAAGCTGGCCCGGCTGGAGGAGATCCTCGACGAGGTGCTGGCGGCCCGGGAGAAGACGCTGATCTTCACCCAGTACGCCGAGTTCGGCAACATGCTGCGTGCCCACCTGTCCGCCCGGTTCGGCCACGAGGTGGTCAACGGCCGCGAGGTGCTCTACCTGCACGGCGGGGTGGGCAAGGCCGAGCGGGACGCGATGGTGGCCCGCTTCCAGGAGGGGGCCGCGCCACTGTTCATCCTGTCGCTCAAGGCCGGTGGCAGCGGCCTGACCCTCACCGCGGCCAATCACGTGATCCACGTGGACCGCTGGTGGAACCCGGCGGTGGAGGACCAGGCCACCGACCGGGCGTTCCGGATCGGTCAGCGCCGTACGGTGCAGGTACGCAAGTTCGTCTGCGCCGGTACGGTCGAGGAGAAGATCTCCGCGATGATCGCCGAGAAGCGCGGCCTCGCCGCGAAGATCGTGGGCACCGGCGAGCAGTGGCTCACCGAGCTGTCCACCTCCGAGCTGCGGCAGCTCTTCGCGCTGGAGGCCGGGGCGGTGGTCGAGTGACCGACTATTCCGAGTACGGCCGACCGCGCCGGGTCTCCGGCGGCGTACGGGCCCGCTCCACCCGGGGTGCGATCGGAAAGTCCTGGTGGTCGCGGCGTTTCCTGGACGTGCTGGAGTCGTTCGCACTGGGCACCCGGCTCACCCGTGGCCGGTCGTACGCCCGGGCCGGGCAGGTGCTGGCCATCGACGTGGCACCCGGCGTGGTCACCGCCGACGTGCAGGGTTCCCGGCCGAAGCCGTACCGGGTGACCATCGGGCTGCGTCCGTTCACGGAAGCGGTGTGGCAGCGGATCGAGACGCTGCTGGCGGCGCAGGCGCTCTACAGCGCCCGGTTGCTGGCCGGAGACCTGCCACCGGATCTGGAGCAGGTCTTCAGCGAGGCGGGTGCGCCGCTGTTCCCAGCCGGAGTCAACGACCTGAATCTGCGCTGCAACTGCCCCGACTTCGCCGTACCGTGCAAACATCTGGCCGCCACGTTCTACCTGCTGGCCGAGGCGTTCGACGCCGATCCGTTCCAGATCCTGCACTGGCGGGGCAGGGACCGGGACACGCTGCTGGCGCGGCTGCGGATCCTCAGGACAGGTGGTGGGGACGGCCAGACAACCGGCGGGCGCGGGAGCAGCGATTCTCCTCGGTCCCGCAGTGCTGACCGGACGCCCCGCAGTGCTGACCGGACGCCCCGCAGTGCTGACCGGACGCCCCGCAGTGCCGACCGGACGCCCCATGGTGCTGACCGGACCGGGGCCGGTACGCGGTCAGCCCGGCAGGCCAGCCTGGCTGATCCGGTCGACCGGCCTGCTCCGGTATCCCCACCGGTCGGAGCGGCCCTGGCCCTGACCGACCTACCGGCGGTGCCACTGGCCGAGTCGGTCGACCGGTTCTGGCTACCGCCGGTGCCGCTGCCGGCCCGTGCACCGGCGCTGGCCACCGAACCGGACCTGCTGCTGCGGCAGCTCGGGTCACCCGGCGCGGCGATCGGTGGGCCGGGACTGGTCGAGCGGTTGCGCCGGGCGTACGAGCGGTTCGGCGAGGTCTGACCGGGGCTCGGCAACCTACGGCGTTTTCGGCAGCGGCCGGCTATCGGAAGCGCCGTCGGGCGCGCCACATCAGCCCGCCGTTGACCAGGAGCGTGATTCCGCAGATCGCACCGGCCACCCCGCCGCCGAGCACGATCATCGCCGGCAGTGACGCCCAGAGCAGGATGGTCAACAGGAGCAGGATCCGGGTTCGGCGGCCCCGGACCCGGTCGTCGAGTCGGGCGAAGAACGCGGGATCGGTTGCCCTGAGCTGCCGGGTGATCTGCTCGAACCGGCGCTGATCCTCTTTGCTGAGCATGCTGGTGGCCTTCCCCTCACGCGTCAACGGTCCGGCGGCATACCCGCTTCGGAGCCGACTCACGCACTTTCGGCCGACAGCTCGTTCGATCCGGTTCCCGTCCCAGGCTGCATCGGTGCAGCCTGGGACGGGTGGGAACACCGGGACCGATGACAGGGCCGGGACCGGTGGGAGGACCGGGTCGGATGGGGAGGGGTCAGCGGCTACGGCGGGGCAGGGGCAACTGACCGGGGAACCCGGCCGGGGAGTTGGCCGGGCTCATCGACCTGAGGGTGTCGACCAGCAGGTGCTGGGTCGCGTACGAGTCGGGTAGGCGCCACTGGACCAGTTCCGGTGACACGACCCAGCGCACCGGCCCCTCGGGTAGCCGGGTCGGCGGCGCGGGTATCCACGAGCCGAGGCCGTGGCGTACCACGTAGTAGCACTGGTCCAGTTCGGGTCGCAGCGGGTCGCCGGGGCGGACCAGGAACATCCATCGTCCGGCGGGGGTGACCGCGACCGGGCCGTAGCTCCGGCCCACCTGCGTACCGCCGCGCGATCGGTGGGGGATGCGCATGCCGGCGTCGAGCACCCGTCGTCCGAGGTACGCGGGCATTTCGAGAACGTCGAAGGCGCGTCCGGTGGCCAGGAGCAGGCTGTGCGGCTGGTGCTGCCACCAGGCGGTGACCATGGCCGGATCGGCGCTGGCCGCCTTTTCCCAGCTTGCCAGTGCGGGGTGGCAGGCCCTGGTCCGACAGCCGTCCCGATCGCAGACGAATCGCCTGCCGGTCAGGCAGGCCCCGGGCACCACCTCCCAGCCGTGCTCGGCGTAGCGCACGGCGATCCGGCGCAGCCGGGCCCGATCCAATAGTGCAAGATGGATGAATCGCGAACGGACACTCCACCACATTCTACGAAAACCCCCTACTTCAGCATCGGCGATGGATCGGGCGTTAAGCACCGTTACCGGGACCACCCGTGGTCGTTGGTTCGGGCAGACAGCCGGTTGCAAGTTGCACGAAAAATTACGAGGTTGGGATGCCATGCTGACGTACCTGCTGTGCGACCGGTGCAGAAAGGAAATCGTGGACGGGACGTAACAATCGCACGTTAACGCCGGTAAAACTCAAATAGCCCGATCCGGGGTCCGCTGAACGAGGTAAAGGGGAGGAAAAGGGACGTGGATGAGGTACCCATAGGGCGCCGCGTCGCGTACTGGCGAGGACGCCGCAACATGTCGCAGCAGGTCTTTGCTGATCGCCTCGGCAAGTCGAAGAGCTGGGTCGACAAGGTCGAGCGGGGCGTACGGCGGTTGGACAAGTTCTCGGTGCTCCACGAGATTGCCGATGTCCTGCGGGTCGATGTCCAGTTGCTGCTCGGCAAGGAGCCCGAGCGGCGTACGGACGCGCTCAACTGCATCGACCAGGTCGAGGTGGAGGCGATTCGTTCGGCTCTGGAGCGTTACGAGTCGATGCCGGCCTTCTTCGTCCCGGCACCGGATCCGCCCGCGCTGGACGAGGTGCGCAAGTCGGTACGCCATGCCTGGCTGACGCTCCAGTACGCCAGGTACGGCGTGCTGACCAGGGCTTTGCCGAAGCTGCTCCGGGACACGCAGGCCGCTGACGCGGCCTATCGGGGGGGCGACGAACGGGCCCAGGAGGCTGCTCACCTGTTGGGGCAGGTCTACCAGATCGCCTCGTCGACCCTGCGCAAACTGGGGGAGCACGAGTTGGCCTGGCTGGCCGCCGACCGGTCGATGGCCGTCTCCCAGCGATCGGGCGATCTGCTATTGACCGGCGTGGCGACCTGTCGGGTCGGTAATGCATTGTTGGCATTGGGACGACCCAAGTCGGCACTAGAGGTCAACGTCAATGTTGCCAGCCAGCTTGCGCCGAATGGCTGCCGGGCCGCCAGCGCGCAGCAGTTGTCGGTGTACGGGCTGCTGTTGTTACAGGGTGCAATGGCGGCGGCGCGGATCGGTGACAATGCCACGGTGCGGGAGTTGTTCGTCGCTGCTCAGGAGGCAGCCGATCAGCTCGGCGGGGACTACAACCATTATTGGACGAGTTTCGGGCCGACCAATCTGAGCCTGCACCAGGCCGCTGCCGCCGTGGAGTTGGGTGAGGGTGGGCGGGCGGTACGGACCGATCAGGAGATCGACCCCGACCGGTTCAACGCGCTGCTGCCCGAGCGGCGGGCCCATCACCTGCTCGACCTCGCCCGGGGGTTTGCGCAGATCGGGAACATGGAACAGGCCGGTGAGTCCCTGCTCCGAGGGGACCAGTTGGCCCCTTCGGAGATCCGTTGCCGGCCGATCGCCCACGAGGTGATGTCCGATGTGCTGCGTCGCACAAGGGGTGCGCCGTCATCTCCGATAGTGGAGTTGGCTGAGCACATGGGAGTTGGAATATGAGCCGGATTCCGGCCGCATGACCAGACGGAGCGAGGTCACCGGTCGGGTGGGGCAGCCGAGACATGTTGATTCCGTACCGGCCCCGACCGGCGTGGACATCGAGAGTTGCCACCGTGGGGTGCTCTATGCGATCGCCTGTGGATCGCCGTTGGCCCGCGACGTCGGCCAGTTGGTCGCGCTCGCGCAGGCGGATGGCTGGGACGTCTGCGTGGTGACGACGCCGGACGGCCGCAAGTTCGTGGACGGGCCGGCGTTGGCCCGGCAGACCGGTCATCCGGTACGAACTACTTACAAGAATCCGGGTGATCCGGATGTACTTCCCCCGCCGGATGCGTTCGTTGTCGGGCCAGCGACGGTCAACACGGTCAACAAGTGGGCCGCCGGCATCACCGACACGCTGGCCCTCGGTCTGCTCGTCGAGGGGCAGGGCCGAGGGTTGCCGATCGTGGCGATGCCGTTCACCAATGCCGCGATGGCCGGACACCCGGCCTTCCAGGAAAGCCTCGCCCGGTTGCGGGCCTGGGACGTGACCGTGCTGTTCGGTGACGATGTCCTGCCTCCGCATTCACCGGGAACAGGCGAAAGACTGCTTTCCAGGTTCCCGTGGCACCTCGCTCTGGACGCCCTGCGGGCCAGAGCGTGTGTCGGTGGCGGCGGAAACTGAGTTGAACCCGGTCCGGTCCGGCTGGCCTGCCAAGTCGGACCGGACCGGCCTCGACTGCCGGCCTGCTGAGCTGCTGGTCTATCTGCTGGAATGCCCCATCTGCCGGATTGCCGAACCGGTGGGACAGTTGGTGGTCATGCGCCGGTAAGCTGGGCCGCCGTGAGCACAACCCCATCCCGTACGGCGACCGTGGCCGATGTCGTCGCGCTGCTCGACCAGCGCTACCCGCCGGCCTGGGCCGAACAGTGGGACCGGGTGGGACTCGTGCTCGGTGAGCCGTCCGCCCCGGTCCGCCGCATCGCCTGCGTCGTGGACTGTGTGCCGGAAACCGTCGCCGAAGCGCTCGAAGCCGGTGCGGACCTGATCGTGGCGCACCATCCGCTGCTACTGCGCGGAGTGTCGTCGGTCGCGCCGACCACGTACAAGGGGCGGATCATCCACCAGCTGATCAAGAACGACATCGCCCTGTACGTCGCTCACACCAACGCTGACGTCGCCAATCCGGGTGTTTCCGACGCGCTGGCCGCCCGGCTGGGCCTGACCGACCTGCGGCCGTTGCACCCGCCCGCACCGGGCAGCCCCGCTGCCGGACAGGGGCGCGGGCTGGGCCGGATCGGGCAGCTACCGCAGCCGATGACCCTCGCCGAACTGGCCCGGCACACGGCCCGGGTACTGCCCGCCACCGCCTGGGGGGTACGGGCGGCCGGCGAGCCCGACCGGATGGTCAGTACGGTTGCGGTCAGCGGCGGGTCGGGCGACTCGTTTTTGACCGACGCGACCGCTGCCGAAGTAGACGTGTTCCTCACCGCTGACCTGCGTCATCATCCCGCCAGTGAACATGTCGCCGAGGGCGGTCCGGCACTGCTGGACGCGGCCCACTGGGCGACCGAGCGGCCCTGGCTGGACGATCTCGCGGCGTACCTGCGGGACAGCCTGGGCGTGACGACGCTGGTGTCGGACCTGGACACCGACCCGTGGACGGTGCACGCCGCATCACCCGCATCCCCCGTGGACAAGGAGCCCCGCCCGTGAAGGCCGATCCCAAAGCCCAGCGCCGCCTGCTCGACCTCCAGGCGCTGGACACCGCGCTCACCCAGCTCGCGCACCGTCGCCGTACGCTGCCCGAGCGGGCCGAGCTGGACGTGCTGGCCCGTGAACTGTCCGCGCTGGAGGACGAGCGGGTCCGGGCGCAGGTGGCGGTCGACGACCTGGACCGGGACATCGCCCGGCTGGAGAAGGACATCGACCAGGTCCGGGTTCGCAAGGACCGGGACCAGGCCCGGCTGACGTTGGGTACGGGGCCGGCCCGCGAGCTGGAGGCGCTCCAGCACGAGATGACCTCGCTCAACCGGCGGCAGACCGAGCTGGAGGACGCCGAGCTGGAGTTGATGGAGCAGCGGGAGACCGCTCAGGGCGTACTCGACGGGGTCGAGCAGCGACTGGCCAGCGCCCGGGAACGGCGGGCCGGTGTCGAGCAGCGGCGGGACCAGGCGCTGGTGGAGATCGCCAAGGAGGAGGAGTTCAAGGCGGGTGCGCGGCAGCCGCTGGTGAACGACCTGCCCGGCGACCTGGTGGCGCTCTACGAGAAGATCCGCGAGACGTCGGGTGGACTTGCCGCTGCGCTGCTCACCGCCGGTCGGTGCGGTGGTTGCCGGCTGGAGTTCTCCGGTGCGGACCGGGCCCGGATCAAGGCCGCCGCCCCGGACGAGGTGGTGCGCTGCGAGGAGTGCCGGCGCATCATGGTCCGTACCGCCGAGTCGGGCCTGTGAGTCAGCTTCGCTCCGGGAGTCAGCTCCGCCCCGGCCAACGCCGGGGCCGGAGGCTGGCGTGAGCGGGCTCAAGGTCGTCATCGAGGCCGACGGTGGCGCCCGGGGCAATCCCGGGCCCGCCGGCTACGGCGCGGTGGTCCGGGACGCCGGGTCCGGTGAGGTGCTGGCGGAACGCTCCGAGTCGATCGGCGTGGCGACCAACAACGTGGCGGAGTACCGGGGCCTGATCGCCGGGTTGGAGGCCGCCGCCGAGGTCGGGGCGGCCGAGGTCAACGTCCGGATGGACTCGAAGCTGGTCGTCGAGCAGATGTCCGGCCGTTGGCAGATCAAGAATCCGGGACTGCGCCCACTGGCCGCGCAGGCCGCCGGTCTGGTGCGCCGGTTCGACTCGGTGACCTTCGGGTGGATTCCCCGCGAGCGCAACCGGCACGCCGACGCGTTGGCCAACGCCGCGATGGACCTGGCGGCGGGAAGGCCGGTGGAACCGGTTCCGGCTCAGGCTCCGGCTCCGGCCGAGGAGCCGCCGCGCGAGGCGCTGGCAGCGGAAGCCACCGCCCGGGCCCGGGCGCACGAGGTCGCCGCACAGGCGTCGTCGGCGCGTACCTCCTGGGAACCGCGCCCGGCGATGACCGCGACCCGGCTGGTGCTGGTCCGGCACGGCGAGACGGAACTGACCGCGCAGCGGCGCTACTCGGGTCGTGGTGACGTGCCGCTCTCCGAGCGCGGGTTGGCCCAGGCGCGGGCGACGGCCGGTCGGGTGGCGTCCCTGGCACCGTCTGTCGCGGCCGTGGTCAGCTCACCTCTGTCCCGGTGTACGGCCACCGCCGGGGTCCTCGCCCGGGCGCTCGGTGACGTGCCGGTGATCCCCGAGGCGGACCTGGTGGAGTGCGACTTCGGGCAGTGGGAGGGGCGCACGTTCGCCGAGGTACGTGACCGGTGGTCCGGGGAACTGGATGCCTGGCTGGCGTCGCCGACAGTCGCGCCTCCGGACGGGGAGTCGTTCGCCCAGGTCACGACCCGGGTACGCCGGGCCGTGGCGGCGCTGATGGCGACGTACCCGGGGGAGACCGTGGTGGTGGTCTCGCACGTCTCCCCGTTGAAGCTGATCCTGCGCGATGCGCTGGCGGCCGGCGACGCGTTCCTGCACCGGCTCTACCTCGAACCGGCCGGGCTGTCCATCGTGGACACATGGCCGGACGGTGGGGTGGCGGTACGGACCGTCAACGACACCGCCCACCTCGCCGACCTCTGACCTGCTTCCTGCCGGCCGACCACCCCGGTTGAGCAAGCGGCCAACCTGGCCGGTCCCGGTCCGGGTCACCTCGGTCGGTCGAGAAAACCGACCACGCAGCGGACGAAGGCCGCCGGCTCGTCGACCCAGGGAAAATGGGCGGTGTTCGGCAGTTCGGTGACCTCGGCCTGCGGAAACAGTTCGGCCAACCGGGCAGCGGCGGCCGGGGTCGGTGCCGGGTCGAGCGCACCGGCGACGATCAGGACCGGACCGTCCAGCCTGGCCAGGTCGGCCCGGAGTGCGGTGACGTCCGGCTCGAAGTCGGCGTAGAAACCGGCCGCGCCAGCGTCGGAACACTGGCTGGGGCCGGCCTCGCTGTGTGCGCGGGAGCGCTCGTTCCACCGGCCGTACGCGAACGGTGCGGTGGCCGCCCGCAGCCGCGCGATCTCCTCGTCGCTGACGCCGCGACCGACCGCCTCCTGCCAGGCCTCCCCGGCGGCCCTGGCCGCCGGATACCACCACTCGCCGGCGCGGGCGTCGATCGCTTCCTCGAAGCCGATCGCGTCGAGGCCGACCGCCTGTAGGCCCGGGGTGACCAGCACCAGCCGGGCCAGCCGTTCGGGAAACCGGGCGGCGTAGAACTGTGCGACATTGCCTCCGGCGGAGTGGCCCAGCAGATCCATCCGATCCAGGCCGAGGTGCACCCGTAGCGCCTCGACGTCGTCGACGAGCCGATCGCAGCGGTACGTGGCTGGATCGTCCGGGATTCCGGACTCCCCGGTGCCCCGATGGTCGAGCACGATCAGCGTGCGATGCCGGCTCAGTCCGCCCAGATCCTCCAGATAGGACCCGGCCCGAGCCGGCCCACCGGGTAGGCAGACCAGGGGCGCCCCGGAACCGGTCACGTGGTACGCGAGTCGGGTCGAGTCGTACGACGGGAACAGCGGCATCGAACCAGCATCCCAGGCAGTTGGATGGAGATCAATGTCTACCGGTCGGTCCGCCCCTCGCCCTGATCATGGTGATCAGGGAACCAACTCGCGCATGTCGCCGGGGTGTCGTGCGGTAGGTTCCTGAGCACGCGGATCAGGGCGGCTCAGCGGTTCCGGGTGTGAGCGTCGAGTGCCTGGTTGAGTCGGTGCAGCGCCTGGGCCAGATCGCGCCGGTCGACGGTCGTCCAGTCGGCCAGCACGTCGTCGTAGAGGCGGATCCGGGCGGCGCGTACGGCGGCCATCCGGCACAGCCCCGCCGGTGTGGGGGCGATCATCGTCCCTCGGCCGTCGCTCGGGTCGGGTTCACGGACGATGAGTCCGTCCCGCTGCATGGCGGAGACCTGTCTCGTGACGGTGGAGCCGTCCAGGTTCAGCACCTCGGCCAACGCCGAGACGTTCTGCGGGCCGGCTGCGTCCAGCTGCCGCAGGATGACGTACGCCGCGCGATCGAGTAACCGGTGTTCGGCGGTCGGGGTGCGTCGGCGGGTCGCCTCACCCAGGCGCATCAGCAGCGCCACCTCGGTCTCGATCCGACCGAGGGTGACGTCGTCAATTCCGCTGGCCGGGGTGCCATCGTGTTCGGCGGCGGTTCCGGTGTCGGCGCTCATAGCTGTATGATACATGAAAATTACCTGTACCATACAGCTATCTCGGGAGGCGGAGTGGATCGGCGCACCGAACCCAACCGCGGAGCCATCTACGCCACCACGGTGGTGGCGTTCCTGGCCATCTCCGGCATCGCCGTCGTGGACCCGATCCTGCCGGTCATCGGCGAGGCCATCGGAGTGACCGCGTGGCAGGTCGAACTGCTGTTCACCGCGTACATCGCGTTGATGGCGGTGGGCATGATCCCGGCGACCCTGGCCAGCGGCCGGTTCGGCTTCAAACCGGTGCTGATCACCGGAGTGACCGTGGTCGGCATCGCGGCGGTGCTGGCCTCGATGAGCAGCAACATCGTCCAGTTGTCGGTACTACGTGCCATCTGGGGCCTGGGCAACGCCATGTTCTTCGCCACCGCGATGGTGGTGCTCGTCGCGCTGGCCAACGACCGGGAGTGGGTCGTCGGGCTCTTCGAAGCCGCGCTCGGCCTGGGATTCGCCGTCGGACCGCTGCTCGGCGGACTGCTCGGAGAGGTGAGCTGGCGGCTGCCCTTCCTCGTCTGCGGCCTGCTCATGGTGCTGGCACTGGCGCTGGCTGCCCGGCGACTACGCGAACCGGCGACCCACCAACCCCCGGTCAAGCTGGGGGCCATCTTCGCCACCTACCGTCGGCCGGCCTTCGTCGCCCTGTGCGCGGTGACCGCGGCGTACAACTTCGTCTTCTTCGTGGTGCTCGGCTACACCCCGCTCTTCCTCCACCTGGACGTCGTACCCCTCGGGCTGGCCTTCACCGGCTGGGGCCTCGGCCTCGCCGCGGGCATCCTGGTGGTCGGACATCGGCTGGCCCACCGGATCGGAGCCGTGCAGACGGTCGGCGTGGCGATCGGCGGACTGCTGATCTGTCTGGTGCTCTTCGCGACCTCGACCGGCACCGCCGAGTCGGTCATCGTGCTGGTGGTGTCCGGGCTGTTCATGGGACTGGCCAACGTCAACCTGACCGACCTGGCGCTCGGCCTCGGCAACTCCGATCGCCGGATCGCCACCGGTGCGTTCAACCTGGTCCGCTGGGGAGCCGCCGCACCCGCGCCGATCATCGCCGGCAAACTCGCCGAACACTCGCTTTCCTGGCCGTTCTGGCTGGGAGCGGGCATCCTGACGGTCGGCGCGCTGGTCTACCTGGCGTTCGGGCACATCATGGCCGCCGGCTACGGCGAGCGGGTGCTGTGGGCGCGGTGGAACCGGGCCGCAAGGTCGGTTGAGGGTACGCCGGAAGAGGCCGTGGGCGAGGTCATCTGACCAGGTACGGAATCGTCGTAACCTCCCGATCGAGGATCGGTGGTCGTCGGGCCCGGACCCATTGTGAGTGCCGCCATGATCCGCGTGATCAGGGAACTGGCGTCGACACACCGACGACACGCTCAAGCTGGTCCCTGATCATGAGATCAGGTGGATCTGGCGGATCAGGCGGTGAGGGCACGGTGGAGCAGGACCAGGCCGATCGCCGTACCGAAGACCACGATCACTGCCTTGAGTACGGTGGGCGGCAGTCGACGGACGAGCCTGGCACCGAGATAGCCGCCGACGATGGTGGCGGGCGCGACCACGGCGACAGCAGCCCAGTTGACCGGGCCGAAGACGGCGAAGACACTGACGGTGGTCAGCCCGACGACCGCAGACAGCAGGTTCTTCAACGCGCTGACCCGGGCCAGGGACTCGTCCAGCACCAGCGCCAGCCCGGCCACCAGCATCACCCCGAGAGCGGCACCGAAGTAGCCGCCGTACACCGCACCGAGCGCGACCATCGTCTGGAGAGCGAGGGTACGGCGGCGTGGGCTCAGGTCACGCGGATGCCCGACCAACCGGCGCAGCCGGGTCTGGAACGCGAGTACGGTGGTCGCACCCAACACGAGGAACGGGACCACCAACTCGAACGCCCGGGCCGGGGTGGCCAGCAACAGCACACATCCGGCGACAGCACCGAGTACGGCGGCAGGCAGCAGCCGTACGACGTTCCGACGCCCCGGCAGGTCCGCCCGACTGCCGACGACACTGGCCAGGTAACCCGGACAGACAGCTACGGAGTTGCTGACATTGGCGGGTACGGGGGGCACCCCGATCGCGATCAACGCGGGAAAGGTGATGAGTGAACCGCCGCCGGCAACCGCGTTGACAGTGCCTGCGGCGAGTCCGGCGGCGAGTAGCAGTCCCGCCTCGGTGAGATTCATCGTTTGCCGAGGCTAGCGCGTAGAACCGGCCCCGGCAGCAGGGAAGATCATGCCCGTGGCTGGGCGTTGACTCTGATGCGTAGAATCATCGGCGCGATGGACGAGTCGACTGGGCGGTCGCGTCGGCGGGCCTTGAGCCCGTCGCCGAGGAACGTCCGGACTCCACAGGGCAGGGTGGTTGCTAACGGCAACCCGGGGCGACCCGCGGGATAGTGCCACAGAAAACAAACCGCCGAGTCGGATATTCGTGCCGAAAGGCGCGAACTGGCTCGGTAAGGGTGAAACGGTGGGGTAAGAGCCCACCAGCATCCCGGGTGACCGGGGTGGCTAGGTAAACCCCACCCGGAGCAAGGCCAAGAGAGGATCATCACCGAGAGGTGACGGTCCGCGCAGGCGATCGAGGGCGGCCCGCCCGATGCCTGCGGGTAGGCTGCTGGAGCCTGCCGGCAACGGTAGGCCGAGATGGATGGCCGCCACCGGTGCGTACCGGCAACGGTAGGTACCGGGACAGAATCCGGCGTACAGGTCGACTCGTCCGTCGCCCACCAGCTCAGAGCCACGATCAAGGCTCTGAGCTGCTTGTTTATGTGGGTGCTGTTGGTTGACCTTGGTCATCGTTGGGCGGCTTCTGACGGCCCGGTGACGGCCCAGACGGCCCAGGGACGGCCCAGGAAATTGGCTTCCTGATCAGATAAACCCTTGCCGGTGGTGGCGCGGTCGTCTGTCCGTCCTGGCGGCCTGGTGCTCGCGGCCGGCAGGTAGGGGAGGGGCCGGGTACGGGCTCGGCGGTGGAGGTGCTGCCGCGACCCGGCGACTCGGTGGCAAGCCAGTCCCGGGTTTGGACTGGCGCGGCAGTTGGAAGCCCCGACCACGACGGCGGCCAGCCACGTCGGCTTCCGTCACGGCCTTGCTGGGCTGGTGCCTGGTGTGGAGGGGCGGTGTCCCGGCGGCTGTCGGTGGCTTTCCGTCCCGGCGCCGGAGGCAGCCGGGACGGCGTGCCGCCGGCCGGGCTTGCCGCCCCCGCACCGCGCGGAGCGCGGTGCCTTGATTCCGAAAAAGAGAGATTCGGCAGCCATATCGCTAGAGGAGTTAGTCCAACCGAGACCGGAGCCTTTAACGGCGCCGTTGTGGGCCTGCAAATACCGATGTGGGCGACCGTCTGGCGGTATTCAGCCGGTGGGTTGCTGTACTCGCTGGGTCGACCTTCAACTCAGGCGGAGATCTTGTCTTCGACGAGGAAGACTGTCGCTGCCATCGTTGAAATCAGTCCTGCAGTGTGCCATCCCTGTTTACCGCGCTACACCACAAGGGAGCCTGAAACAGGAAGTAACCACTGACGAGCAGCGACAGAACGATGAGGAAGACAGGGCCAGCCGTGCGTGTCTACCACGCGGTTATAAGGATGGCAAAAACGAGGTAGCCCCAATATCGGGCGAATCCCTTCATGGATGCTGAGCGTACATGAAGGATGGCAGAACGTAAATCTGTTTCGTCGGCTATCGGACATATCCAACTTGGCAGACTGGATCGATCTGCACAGTGCGTATCTGCTGGCAGGGGCAACCTCTACGCAGAGTTGACGAGCGGCCCTGCTTGGTACTGCTGCGTTCCGCTCTTGACCGCTGGCTCGGGCACGTAACGGACACCTCGAGGTTCGTCCGGCCGCTCGAGATGCTGTACTTTCCTGCTGTGCTTCTGATCCCGCGCTTGCCGCCGATGGCAGGCGGCAGCGGTGGGGAACTTCGCGACGAAGGGCGCAGCGATGGAGGGAAAGACTAATGCTTGAGGGTGAAAGAATCGACCTCCAGAGCCGGCGAAACGTCGTCAACGATTTGTCGGATGACTTAATCAATGAGAAGTATGTACGTGGCGAGGTCCGTATCGTAACGGAGCAAGCCCGCTATCCTTTGAGCTCGATACCGCAACTTCTTGAGAGCGGGGACTACCTCCTGCGCCCCGATTATCAAAGGAGAAGGCGCTGGTCGACGGAGAAGAAGTCGCGCCTTATTGAATCTCTAGTGATGAACGTACCCATTCCGCCAATATTCTTGTACGAGTTCGATTACTCGAAGTATGAAGTGATGGACGGGCTTCAGCGCCTTTCGACCATTAGAGACTTTTATGCGAACGCATTCGCGTTACAGGGACTTGTCGAGTGGGAGGAGTTGAACGGTCGCACCTACTCGTCCCTGCCAACAAGCGTTCGGGCGGGAATCGATAGACGATATCTCTCATCCATCATCCTTCTGCAAGAGACGGCGCGGAATGAAACCGAGGCAAGGGCTCTCAAGCAACTCGTCTTCGAGCGCATCAACAGTGGAGGGGAGAAGCTCACTCCCCAGGAGACGCGGAACGCGGTTTACGGCGGGTTGATGAATGAGCTTTGCCTTGCTCTATCTCGTCGTCCGTCCCTATGCTTGACTTGGGGGATTCCTGTTGGGAACCACGAAGAAGAGGCTGCAGATCCAGATCATGAGGAAGACGCCGAACTGCTAGAGAACGACGCATATCGGGAGATGTTCGATGTCGAACTCGTGCTTCGATTTTTTGCGTTCAGGCAAGATCCCCAGTACCTTGCCAAGTCTCTTCGAGACTACTTTGATGAGTATCTGAAGCGTGCTAACCGTTTCGATTCACGGCTTATTTATGGGCTCGGCAAACTATTTGAAGCCACCATCGACCTTGTGTACGAGGTGTTTGGTGAGCGCGCCTTTTGGCTTTGGCGCCAGCGGAATGGGCGCTGGAACTGGCTCAGCCGACCCACCACTGTAGCTTACGACACCATCATGTTCGCAATGAGTCAGAGAATTCACCAGAAGGGTCTTATTCTCGAATACAAGGATGAGTTGGTGGCGAGGCTACCAGGCTTCTATGTAGAGAACTACAGCAGTTTCGCGGGCCGCTACACGAATCCCAGCAATATTATCTTGAGGCGAGAGCTGTTCGGCGCTTTCATCGACGGCGTGCTAGGGGACGGTCGCCGATGAGACCCGCGATCCTCGAGTTTGAGCGGCTCACTGAGGATCTGACTCGCCTGCTCCAGAGGGGCGACGCGGAAGAAAGGATTCTTGCAGCAGACTTTGCCTCCGTGGCGCCGGGCGACCTGCATGACTGCCTGATCCTATTTCGAGAGTCTGTCGAACCATTTGCTGTCAAGATGGCTCAGTATGCCACCCAACTGGTGCTGCTTTATGGTGCCTTCGAGCGCCTTATTGAAGGGCTCGTGACCGGCACTATTCACACCTTGAACGAGCTCGTTCCGTCGATGGACCATCTTCCCGATAGGCTGAAAGACAATCATCGCCGGAAATCCCTCGATGCTCTCCGCGACGAAATCTGGTTGACGCGCATGAAAGATCCGATGCTCTCGGCTAGGCTGATCGAGAATCTGCATTCTTGTGAGTCAAAGGCGGGGAACTATAAACTGAACGCTGCGGCTTATGCGCGCCATGCCGGCAACTTTCGCCGTAGGACCATCGATGATGCATTCAGGGAGCTTGGGATAGATGACTTCCTAAAGCTGGTCGTGGGCACCAAGGAGTTTGCCGCTTACCGCGCAACTGGTGACCACGGATCGGGAATTCTGGGGAGCGATTTAGGTGCGATCGACGATCTTGCTGATCGACGTAACGAGATAGCGCATGGCAGTCCTGCAGGGCTGCTTACGCGTGATGAGATCCGGGAGTACTTGGCGTTTTTTAATGCATTTGCTAGGGCGGCTTATTCCGTCCTTCGCCAGCACCTTGGGTCTTTCCTTGTGAAGTATCACGCTGCGACCTTCCGTGGTGATTTGAAGGTGCATTATAGATCCGTCATATGTCTCGACCTCGCCACTCTCCCGGAGGGCACGTTACTCCAAGTTGGTGACCCACTTGCGGTAGACGTCGGTCTCCCCTCGGGCTATGAACTTGGGAGGGTGTTAACCATTCGAACCTCTTCCGGCGATGTGCAGAAGATTCGCTCTCATGCTGGGGTCGAGGTTTGCCTTGGAACCTCTTGTCAAATCATGCGCATCCGAAGCCTTCACCTTGTTAATCGGGAATGCCCGGCCTCCTGGCTAGCGGACTCCTTGCCGCCGAATTAGTTGCAGGCTGTCTAGTTTGGCTGGGTTCGATGCTAGGTTGTTGCGCATTTTGATGTAGCGATGAGTTCGGCTGGAGGCGCGGATCTCTAAAGCGGCCGAAATTTTCCGGAATGGCAGCGGTGGAGGTAGTCTTATTGGTCAACCAATATTCCTGAGGGTTAGGGGAATAGTGAGTTGGGGTGGGCTAATGGACGTAATGTCGGACAGGTCTGAGATCTACTGCACGGGTCCGAAGGTTGTTTCGGTCGACGATCTGATCGGGGATGAGAAGTTTCAAGTACTAAATTCGCCAACCAGTGAAGCCAAGTAGTGTATGCCGGTCACTTAGGCCTGTTATTCCTTGTTTGGCTAGGGTTGCCGTCGGACGGGGAGAGGAGAGTTGGTCGAACAGCTACGGATCCGTCACTCGTTGCCGATGGTGCAGGGAGTGAGGTGACCGTGATGAAGGGGGCATCGGGTTCCATCGGGTAGGCGTTGGTCACAGATGACGCGGTGGTGATTGGTCTGGTCGTCTTCATGGGTGACGGTGGTTTCGCCTTGGTCGACGTCTGGGATGAAGCTGAGGAAGTCTGCGAGTAGGGCGGCCATTTCGAGAGCTGTGCCGAGGGTTCTGGCATGGAATGGGACGTGTAGGACGAATCGCGGGTCCGGGTCGGTTAGCCCGATGAGCCTTGTAGGCAACTGGGCCGCTGTTGGGTTGATGCAGTTTCGGGGTGGCGTGGTCGAGTTGTAGTTGCTTCCGGGCACGTTCCGCTTTCCCTTCGTGGAAGTGGGTCGGGGTGCGGGTTCAGGTGACCAGTCCTGGCCCGCACCCCGATTTGGTGCCGTCGTACTTCACCTGCCTCCGTGGCCGTCTGTGGCGAGCGCGGAAACAGGGACCGTTGTGTACGACGAGGAATACCTAATCGGCTGCGGGGTGCACGTCGCACCTTCGTGGGCGGACTGTTGGCGAACGTCTCGGGCCCTCGTGCAACGTCCCGTGACGGGGTTGAAACGTCCCGGCAGGTGAACGTCCAATAGAGACATGAATGAACGTCTGCGGACGGTGATGGTCCGTCGTGGGGTACGGGTTGAGGACCTGGCCGATGAGTGCGGGGTCGACCCGAAGACGGTAGAGCGGTGGATCAGCCTGGGGCGGGTTCCGCATCGCCGGCATCGGTGGACGGCTGCCCGTCGGCTGGGGGCGGAAGAGGCGTACCTGTGGCCTGAGGTGCTGGCTTCGGCGGTGGGGAAGCGGGGTGAGGCGAGTCGGGCTGAGCTGATCGAGATCTTTCCGGATCGGGCGTCGGTGCCGCGTGAGACCTGGCTGCGGCTGCTGTCGGAGGCACAGGAGCGGGTGGACGTGCTGGTGTTCTCGGGGACGTTCTTCGCTCAGATTCAGCCGCGTGTGGCTCGGATGATTGCCGACCGGTTGTCGGTGGGGGTGCAGGTACGGCTGTGTTTCGGCGATCCGTCCAGTGACGCGGTGGCGGTCCGGGACCGGGAAGAGGGCCTGGGCGGGACGTTGGCGGCAAAGATCCGCGCGTCACTGACCTACTACCGGGAACTCGCGGACGCGGAAGGTTGTGAAATCCGGCTGCATCCGACGACGCTCTACAACAGCCTGTTTCGCTATGACGATGAGATTCTGGTGAACCCGCACGCGTACGGGGAGGCAGCTTCGGCGAATCCGACGCTGCATCTTCGTAGGGTCGACGGTGGCGGGCTGTTCGAGCATTACACGGATAGTTTCGAGCGGGTGTGGGCTACCGGGATGCCGTGGCTGGGCGGGGAGGTCTGATCGTGGGGCGTGTCGAGTACTGGAACGATCCGGACGCGCCGAAGGCGAACACGCTGGTACCGGCGTGCGGGGTGCTGGCCGTCGACGACCACGGGTCGATCCTGCTGCAACGGCGGCGGGACACCGGACAGTGGGCATTGCCGATGGGAAAGATGGAGATCGGCGAGTCCCCGTCTGCCTGCGCGGTACGGGAAACCCTGGAGGAAACCGGGGTGGTGGTGGAGGTGGTCGGGATCGTCGGTGTCTACTCCGACCCGGGGCACATCGTGGCGTACTCCGATGGTGAGGTGCGGCAGGAGTACGAAGTCACGTTGTTGGCTCGTCCGGTGGGTGGTGCCCCGGCGGCGAACGATGAGGCGAGTCACGTCGACTGGTTTCCGCCGGACGAGCTGGACGGCCTGGACATCCATCCGACGATGCGTCGGCAGATCGTCGACTACCTCGCCGGCCGTACGCCACACGTCGACTGAGCCAGCCAGAAAGACGGAAACGCCCCGATTCCCTCTGCGCGGGATCGGGGCGTTCATGTGCGGGGTGGTGCTGGTCGTGGCTACAGCTCCTCGACGGCGAGGGCGGTCACGAGTTCTTCCATGCTGGTGATGATCGCGTCGGCTTCCGCGAGGCGGGTTTGCTTGCCTGGCTTGTTGGCGTAGCCGATGGCCGGTACCCGGGCAGCGTGGGCGGCGTCGATGTCGCTGGGGGTGTCACCGACCAGGACGCAAGTCTCGGGGGCGGCGTGTAGCTCGGCGACGGCGGCCAGCACGGGTGCCGGGTGGGGTTTCATCTGCGCCGGGTCGGCGTAGGCGCGGCCGATGACGGGGTGCACGTAGCGGGCGAGGCGGTGCGCGGTCAGGTAGGCGGTGACGGATTCGGCGGAGTTGTTCGACACGATTGCGACCTTGCGGCCGGTCTGGTGGGCGCCGACGATGACTTCCCTGGCGTACGGGGTCGCTGTGGCGGTGCGAACCGCGGTGACCTCGGCTGCGCGTAGGGCGTCGTCGACCCGGCGGGCGATCAGCGGCCGGTCCAGAGTGGCGGTGAAGCGGAGCACCGCGAGGGGATCGGACTCGGCCCGGATCTCTTCGGGCAGGGTCACGCCCTGGTCGACGAGCAACTTTCGTAGTTCCCCGGCGATCGTGGGGGCGGGGTAGCCGGAGAAGACGCTGCATATGGGGCCGTCGAAGTCGAGCAACAGGTAACGGGTGCGCTCGACGATGGGGGCGAGACTGCGGCTGGTCATGACACGTACTCGCGGGCGATCGTGTTCCACATGCTGTCGAACCAGGCGCGGGCCTGCTCGACATAAAGGCCGTCGTTGGACGAGTCGTCGTCGCTGGGCGTGAACGGGAACAGGATCGCGTCCTTGCCCATGGCGTCGTAGATCGCCAGCGGCTTTCCGTCGATGTTCACGGTGTGCTCCACGACGGGGTAGAAGCCGAAGAACGCTTCCTCGTCGTTGATGATGAACAGCTTGAACAGCGGGGCCGCGCGGTGTACCCGTACTTCGGTGGTGGCGGTCTTGACCAGGTCGAGATGAGCCAGCTCCGCGACCGCGTCAACAACCGCATGGATGGACCGATCGGTGATCCGCTGGGCACGGGCGCGGATGCCTGGGTCGTCGGCCCGGTCCTCGGCACGGCACGGGATCGCCGCCGGCGCGGACATGTCCGAGATCATCACCCGTAGCCGGATCGACTCCGGGGTGAGCCGTCCGATGCGGACCTTGTCGAGGGTTTCCTGAATCGCGTTGTACAGGGTCTCACCGGAGAACCCGGCGAAGTCGATCGTGACGTGGGTGGCCTCGAACGCGCGCTCGATGTGCGGGCGTAGCCCTACTGGTCGTTCGGTGTTGGCGCGTACGAAGGTGCCGCTGCCCTGGCGGGTGACGATCAGACGTTCTTCTTGCAGCTTCCGCAGGGCGGCCTTGATCGTTTCGCGGGCGACGCTGAACCGTTCGACGAGTTCGTGTTGCGAGGGCAGCTTCTCGCCGGGGGCGAACTTGCCTGTCTTGATCTCCGCGCGGAGGGCTGCGGCGATCTGCTGCGACGGCGTCCGTGGGTCGTCTGGGTCAAGACTCATGCACGGACAGTACCGCTGGCTAGCCAAGCTAGGAAAGTTTTCGATCTGTCGTTGACATGACTAGCCAAGCCGGCCTACCTTTGATCCACTGCACCTGGCTAGTCAGGATGGTCAGGTCGAAGTGTGGAGGTCTGAGCAATGGCTCTGCGTGGCGGTACGAGGTTCGCCGTGCGTTTCGAGGACGTGTTCCCGGCGGGGTGCGCGTTGGTGCCCGAGTCGCTGGGCGAGGTGGAGGACTTCGACGAGAAGACGGGTCGCCGGTCTCCGGCTAAGGACAAGGTGACTGGTCAGCGGGTGTGGCAGGTGCGGGTGATGGACCTGGACCCGGAGCTTGGTAAGCGGTCGCGGGAGACGACGGTGAAGATCTCGGCTGACTATCAGCCGGTGCCACCGACGGGTGTCCCGTTCGAGGCGGTCGAGTTCGACGGGATGACGGTCACGCCGTACGTGGCGAACAACGGTCGGATGGCGTACTCGCTGCGGGCGACCGGGTTGCGTGTCCCGGCGGGTGTGAAGCAGAAGGCTGCCGCGTAGCCGCTGTTGGTGTGGGCGGGGCTGTCAGGTCTTGGCGGACGGCAGCCCCGCCCTCTGTCTCTTCCCCTGCTCTATTCGAGAGAGGTTTCGACGTGTCCAAGCGTAGGCGTCAGCCTGCCCAAACGCCGTCCCGGCACGGCGTGTACCGGTCCCGGATCGTGTCGCGCGGGGGTGCCTGGTGATCGGGCGTCCGCGTGGTGAAGTGGTCATGACTACGGCCGGGGATCTGATGGTGATCCGGCCCAAGCGGTTCGAACTGCCCGTCTGGGCGGCGCTTCTCGGCTTGGTGCTGCGCTGGTCCTGGCGGGCAATCTGGTGGTGTCTGCGACACCCGGTCGCGACCTGCACAGCGGCCGTCGCGGTCACGCTCTATGTCGAGTTCGACTGGTGGGGCCTGGTGGTGCCGCTGGTGCTCGTCGCTGTGGGCTCGGCCCTGTGGCGGTGGCGTGCTGAGTTGTCCTGGTGGAACTGGTTCGCTGGGCCGCTGCTGGGCTGGTTCCGCCGAACGTTCGTCTATCGGCGGGTGTGGCGCGAGGCCATGACCCTCTGTGGGCTCGCCGAGACGTACGACCATCGGCGCGTCCTGCCAGAACTACTGCGGGTCCGCTCGGATCAGGCCCTGGATGTGCTGACCGTCCGCATGGTCCGGGGCCAGACACCCGAGCAGTTCCAGAAGGCAAGCGCAAACCTCGCGTACGCCTTCGGTCGGCGGCATGCCCGGGTCTACTCCGAACGCCCAGACGAACCACCCGTGCGTACCGGTCCGGCTGCCTGGCTGCTGTGGGCCATCGACCGGGTGCGCTTCCGGGACCGCCCGACCATCGTCTATCTCGTCCTGGTCCGTACCGACGCGCTGCGGACCGTGGTGCCACCGTTCCCAGCTCAGACGGTGCCGGACTTCACCGCGCTGCCGATGGCTCGGCGGGAAGACCTGCGTACCTGGTCCCTGCACCTGCTCGCCACGCACGTACTGATCGGTGGGGCCACCCGGCGGGGCAAGGGCTCCGTTCTCTGGTCGCTGGTCCGGGCACTGAGCGGCGGGATCGCCTCCGGCCTGGTCCGCCTCTGGGTGATCGACCCCAAGGGCGGCATGGAATTCGCGCTTGGTCGTCCGATGTTCGCCCGGTTCGCGTGCAAGTCCTTCGAAGCCATGGCGGACCTGCTCGACGAGGCCGTGGAAGTGATGCGGGAACGGCAGACCCGCCTTGCCGGCACGGTCCGAGTACACACCCCGACCGAGGCTGACCCGCTGGTCGTGGTGGTCATCGACGAGATGGCGGCGCTGACGGCGTACCTGCAAGACGTCGACCTGCGCAAGCGCATCGCCGGATCGTTGGGGCTGCTGCTGTCCCAGGGGGCCGGCGTTGGCGTCCTGGTCGTGGCCGCGTTGCAGGACCCGCGCAAGGAAGTACTGCCGTTCCGGGACCTGTTCCCCACCCGCATCGCGCTGGGCCTCACCGAAGCGTCCCAGGTGGACATGGTGTTGGGCGACGGTGCCCGTAACCGGGGTGCGCTGGCTGACCAGATGCCCCGCTGGGCCAAGGGCGTCGGCTACGTGATCCTCGACGGCACCCCGGAACCGGTGCGAGTCCGCTTCTCCTACGTCACCGACGACGACATCCGGGCAATGGCTGAGCAGTATCCGGCCCCGGCTGACGCGGCCGACATCCTCGCCCAGGTCAGCCGGGAAACCGCCACCGAACCGGCCCGGGTGCCCCTACCTCGCCGACCATCTGGCCCGCTGCTGCCCAAGTCCCTGCTCAACCTGATCGACCCGAAGAAGGGGGAGGAACAGCGATGACCGCCGCTCTCGATGGCCGCCGGTTCTACCGGCTACGCACCCCGGAACCCATCACTGCGGTCTCCGTACGCGTCGACCCCGAACGACCCGACCCGTACCCGGTCTACCTGGCCGTAGGTGCCGGCCGACGCCGCATGTACCTCACCCCCGACGAGGCATGGGCGTTGTGGCGCTGCCTCTCCGAAGCCGTGGCATCCCTCGGCAATCCGCCCGACCACATCCGTACCGATATCCGACCGGCCCGGAGGTAACCGCCGTGAACCCTCTCGTCCGTCACTTGCGCAAACTCCGTCGGCCGTTGCGTATCCAGCTCGTCGGCCCGGCCGACCAGACCACCGCCGTGCTGCGCGGACTCGCCCACTTCGTCAACCGCCGTCAGGACATGAACGGCCGACGTATCCGCATCGACCTGACCATCCGCGAGAAGGCCAACGGGAGGGACCGATGATCCGCGTCGAATCCGGGGTACGCCTGCTGATCCTGCTCGCCATCGGCACCATGGCCGGCGCTGCCGCGTTCACCCACGTACACGACCTGACCGTGGCCCACGGCCAGCCCGACTGGATCGGCTGGGCCAACGCCGTAGCGGTCGAGCTGATGGCCATCTACCTCGGTCTGGAAATCCGGGCTCGTCGACGCGCTGGCCGTCCAGTCGGCCTGGTCGGCGTGCTGCTGGTCGCGTTCGCACTGCTGTCCCTCGCCGCCCAGGTCGCGGAAGCCGAACCCTCCATCTGGGGCTGGATCGTCGCCGCCGTCCCGTCCCTGGCGTTCCTCGCCCTGGTCAAGGTCGTCCTGTCCAGCGCACCAACAGCCGCACCACCACCGCCGCAGGGCGTCGACGAGGAACCCGTAGAGATCCCGACTCACATGGATGCCGACCCCGAAGAAGTCACCGTCGTCTTCGACCCGGAAACCCACAAGAGCCCCGTCTACCAGGCGGAACCTGAGCCGGTCGTCTACGCACCCGTGCTGGCATCGCCTCGTCCGGGCTCGTCGGCTGTGCTGCCTTCGCTGGGCGTGGTCCACCCGACGGGACGCCCGCAGGTCGTCGGAGTCACCCGATGACCGCTCCGACCCTGCCCGGACTCGAACCCGTCCCGGCCTCGGCTGCCGCTCCTCGGCCGGGGTCGCGGGCGGCCCGGATGGCACTACCTCGCTCGGTCGACGTACTGAAGGAGATCGCCGCCGAGTACGGCGTTTGCGTCCGCCCGCTTGCCATGCGGCGCACGGATCTCGACACCGGTTTGACCGAGGTCATCGACTTGCCCTGCGGAGCGACCCGTGAGGACAAGTGCCCACCGTGCGCGAAGAAGAACCGTCGGCTGCGGCAGGCCCAGATCCGGGAGGGCTGGCACCGGGACGATGAGCCGCTACCGCCTCCGGAACCCGCGACCGAGGAACAGAAGGCGCTGATCCTGTTGCGCGGGCATCTGGAGTTCTCGCGTGATGAGGCGTCCCGGGCCTGCCAGTGGGACCAGGTCGCCGACCTCGACGAGGCGATCCGGGAGGTAGAGGAAGCGATCGCGGCGGAAGGTCTACGGGGACGAGTCGCCCCGCCTCACTCGACGGATGATGAGGACCAGGACGACGAGGACTCCGGTCGCCGGCGCAAGCGTTCCACTCGGCGGAGGCAGGACGCTCCCGAGCTGCCCCGACGAAAGGTCGAACCGCGTACCGTCGGCAAGACGTACACCGCGCCGGACGGGTCGACCTACCGGCCGTCGATGTGGCTGACGTTGACCCTCGACTCGTACGGGCCGGTTCGCCCGGATGGCACTCCGGTCAATCCCGACCGGTACGACTACCGGCGGGCGGCATGGGACGCGGTGCACTTCCCTCGGCTGCTGGACCGGTTCTGGCAGAACCTGCGTCGGTGTGAGGGCTGGAACGTCCAGTACGCGGGTTGTGTCGAGCCGCAACGCCGACTCGCCCCGCATGCGCACTTCGCCATTCGCGGCACCATTCCCCGGGACGTGCTGCGGACCGTGGCCGCTGCCACCTATCACCAGGTGTGGTGGCCCTCGGTCGACGTTCAGCGCTACACCCTCGACCGGCCGCCGGTCTGGGACGAGGAGGCGTCGGCGTGGGTCGACCCTGACAGTCGACAACCGCTGACCACCTGGGCGGAAGCGCTCGACGCGATCGACGAGGACCCAGACTCCGAGCCGGTGCACGTAGTCCGCTTCGGCGTCCAGGTCGACGCGCGCGGCGTCATGCCCGGCACCGAGGACGCTGAGCGGACCATTCGGTACGTCACGAAGTACATCACCAAGCAGACGGGCGACTGCCACAAGATCAGCACTGATCGGCAACGGGCACACCTCGACCGGCTGTGGCGGGAGCTTCGGGTCACGCCCTGCACGGACCGGTGTGCGAACTGGCTGCTCTATGGCGTTCAGCCGAAGAAGGCGCACGCGAAACTCAAGCCGGGCCGCTGTAAGGGCAAGGTCCACCAGCGGGAAACCCTCGGCATCGGCGGTCGACGCATCCTCATTTCTCGTGACTGGTCCGGGAAGACGCTGAGCGACCACAAGCACGACGTACGGGCCTGGGTCCGGGCGCTGCTCGGCGTCACCGTCGGCCTGGATGGCGTCGACGACCAGGGCGCGAACGCCGAACCGGTCCGGCATGCCTGGGAACTGGCTCGACCGGATGAGGCCGACGTGCCCCCGCTGGCACACCGACTCCTGCGATCGATCAGCGAGCGTGCCCGTTGGCGCTCTGAACTCCTCGCAGCAAAGGACCGGGCGGCCCAACTGCCAAGCGCGTCAACGAGCAGACCGATCGGCGACACGGGGGAGGGACAGCAATGAAGACGGTCGACGAACTCTGGACGATCCGGGAAGTGTCGGTGTACCTGCGGGTTCCGGCCGAGACGCTCTACCGCTGGCGCAAGGTCAAGTACGGTCCGCCGGCTGCCCGGGTCGGTCGACACCTACGGTACGAGCCGGAAGCGGTGCGGGCGTGGGTACGTGAGCAGGCAGCGGCCTGATGGGACACGTTGAAGATCGCTGGTACAACGTCATCCGGCATCCCGGCGGCCGTACGGAACGGATCAAGTCCGAGCGGTTCGGTAAGGGCCTGCGCTACCGGGTCCGCTACATCGGCCCGGACGGCCGGGAACGTAGCCAGTCGTTCCCCGACCGATCGAAGCGGGACGCTGAGGCGTTCCTTGTCTCGACGGAGACAGACAAGCTTCGGGGCTCGTACGTCGACCCGGTCGCCGGCCGGATGACCTTTGCTGAGTACGCCGAGAGTTGGCTTCGTACTCGCTCCTTCGACGAGTCAACGCGGGAGGTCACCGAGTTCCGGGTACGGAAGCACCTGCTTCCCTTCTTCGGCTCTCGGCAACTGGCGTCGATCAAGCCGGGCCATATCCGGGAGTGGGATGCGGGCATGGTTGGGAAGCTGGCCCCGGCGACCCGGGCCGTCGTCTTCGCGCACCTGCGGACCATCCTCGGTGCGGCGGTCGATGACGAGCGGATCGCCAAGAATCCCTGTTCGGCAAAGTCGGTCAAGCAGCCGCGACCGGTTGAGCGTCGGGTGGTTCCCTGGCGGTACGACCAGGTTTCGGCAATCCGTGCTGGCCTCGCTGAGCGGTACCGCCCGATGGTGGACCTGGGGGCCGGCTGCGGCATGCGGCAGGGCGAGATTTTCGGGCTCGGTGTCGACGACATCGATTTCGACGCGGGCTGGGTGCATGTGGTCCGTCAGGTGAAACGGGTTCGGTCCCGGCTGGTCTTCGGGCTGACCAAGAACGACCGGGACCGTCGGGTGCCGCTGCCGGACTCGGTCGCCCAGGTACTCAAGGAACACATCGAGAAGTACGACCCAGTGAAGATTACGTTGCCGTGGGAAGACCCATTCAGCGACGAACGGGTAACCGTGCCGCTGCTGTTCACGACCACGCGACGGGGTGCGCTGAACCGAGCCACCTTCGATGACAAGAGCTGGCGACCGGCGGTCAAGGCTGCTGGCATCGTCCCGACGCGGGCCACCGGGATGCACGCGCTCCGCCACTTCTATGCCTCGTCGCTGCTCGACGCGGGGGAGAGCATCAAGGCCCTGGCGTCGTACCTCGGACACGCCGACCCCGGCTTCACCCTCCGGGTCTACACCCACCTGATGCCGGCCAGCGAGGAACGCACCCGTCGTGCCATAGACGATCTCTATCGCTGCACCGAAAACCCATGATCTTCCGATGGGCGGTGGCCCTGGCTTCCATGATGTACACAGTCGATGGATGCGGTTTGGTCGGCCTGGCGTGGGTTGGCCGTAGGGCTTAAAGAAAGGTTGGCTCCATGGGCGAGCGCGGCGACTTCACTCGATACTCGTACTGGTCTGAGCGCCGGGTGACTTCCATCGCCAAGGACGGGGGTCTTGACCTCAACCCGCGATGGAGATCGAAAATTTCCCTAGCTATTCCGTTCGTTTCATCGAATGTGGAGTTCGAGCGAGAGTCTCGTGCGCTCTTTCGGAATGAGATTGCAGATCGAATCGGTCGCGCTGTCGGAGATCTCGCCGTAGAGGATTTCGTAACGCCGCCAATGGTGCGTTTCGCAAAAGGCATTGGGCGTGTCGAATTCTCGCACTTCGTCGGCTACGAGTCACGCCGAGTTGTCCTCGGTGTTTATGTCGTGGCCTCTGACGGCACTCGGGTTGCAGTCTGCCTCTTTGGCAGCAGGGACAATGTTTCCGGATTCATGGGGCCGGAAGACCCCGTGGCGGAGGGGTGGAGTTCCTCTGCGGCACCGTCGATCAGCAAGTGGCTCATAAGCAGGTGCGCGGAGAACAAATCGCAGTGGGACGACCCGCAGTCAATTTCAGTCGAGGCCATGAAAATTGCCTTCAATCAGGGCTCCACTTTTGAATCGCGCCAGAGTCTTGACCAGCCGTGGATGCGGGGGTACACCTTCGGCGATGTTTCCGATTCGGAGTGGTTTGCAGAGATCTACAGTGATGTGGTGCTTGACCCGAATCGGTGGAGTCTGCGTGAGCCGGTGGACAGAATTCTTGTGGGTGCCCCCGTGTGGGTAAGAACCCCTCGTGCTGCTGTGCGTAGGTATATCGACTATCGGAGAGACGTGAACGTTCGGCACTACGGGTAGGAATCCCGGGCTGATCCCGATCGCAGATTCGATGGAGACGGCCCGGCGACGGCCCACAGAGGTCGGGGCCGGGTTCCGTCCCAGGTCAGCGGGATGCCGAGTTCATAATCCGGCGTACAGGTCGACTCGTCCGTCGCCCACCAGCTCAGAGCCACGACCAAGGCTCTGAGCTGGTTCTATGTTCGGGTGTCGATGGTCGTTCTTGGTCAACTTTGGCCAGCGTTTGACGCCCTGACGACGCCCTGACGCCCTGGAGACGCCCTGAGCGCGGGCTCAGTTGGCCCTACCTCGGGCCGGGCCGGGCTGCGCCGTCGTGGGGGCCTTTCCGGGGGTTGGTGGTTGGGGTTCCGGAGCGGGGCCGGTGGTTGCGGGGGAGGGTCGGGCACGTCCTGGCGGTGGAGTTGGTGCCGCGACCCGGTGAGCCGGTGGCAAGCCAGTCCCGGGGTTGGACTGGCGCGGCAGCCGGAAGCCCCGACCACGTGACCAGGCCGACCCGCCGGCTTCCGTCACGGCCTCGCTGGGGCTGGTTCCTGGTCGTCTGGTGGGGCGGTGTCCCGGCGGGTGTCGGTGGCTTCCCGCCCCGGTGCCGAAGGCAGCCGGGGCGGCTTACCGCCGGCCGGGCTTGCCGCCCCGCACCGCGCGGAGCGCGGTGCCTTGATCCAAAACAGAGGAATTCGGCAGTTGAGGGACCTCCGTGCGTGTCGTGTCCCGGTAGATGCTTTACACCTGCGTCCCAGTTGATGCTTGACATGATCCGTAGTTGGTTCGTTGATCGCGTGTTGTTTGCGGGCACTGCGTGGTCAGGGGGCCGGGATTGGCGCTGGTTGGGTTGTCCGTGGTGGAGCAGCGGTATCAGGCGGTTCTCGCGGTGTTGGCCGGGGATCGGGTGACCGAGGTCGCGGTGAGGTTCGGGGTGTCGCGGCAGAGTGTGCATTCGTGGCTGGGCCGGTATGCGCAGGCGGGTCTTGCCGGGTTGCAGGATCGGTCGCATCGGCCGGAGTCGTGTCCGCATCAGGCGTCGCCGGAGGTGGAAGCGGCGGTGTGTGAGTTACGGCGGGCGCATCCGCGGTGGGGTGCGCGGCGGATCGTGTTCGAGTTGGGTCGGGCTGGTTGCCCGGATCTGCCGTCGCGGATGAGTGTGTATCGGATTCTGGCTCGTCATGGGTTGATCGAGCCGGTGAAGCGGGGGCGGGGTCGGAAGGATTATCGGCGGTGGCAGCGGGCTGCGCCGATGGAGTTGTGGCAGATGGACATCGTCGGTGGGGTGTTCCTGGCTGACGGCAGTGAGGCGAAGGTCGTCACCGGGGTGGATGACCATTCCCGGTATTGCGTGATCGCGCGGGTGGTGCGGCGGGCGACTGGTCGGGCGGTGTGTGAGGCCCTGGCCCAGGGGTTGGTGCGGTTCGGGGTGCCGCAGGAGATGCTGACCGATAACGGCAAGCAGTTCACCGACCGGTTCGGCAAGGGTGGTGAAGTGCTGTTCGACCGGATCTGCCGGGAGAACGGGATCGTGCACCGGTTGACGCAGCCAGCGTCGCCGACCACCACCGGGAAGGTCGAGCGGTTCCACCAGACCCTGCGTCGGGAACTACTCGACGACGCTGGGGTGTTCCCGGATCTAGAGACAGCACAGGCCGCAGTCGACAGCTTCCGGGACCAGTACAACACCCGCCGGCCGCATCAGGCCCTGGACATGGCGTTTCCCGCCGACCGGTTCACTGCGGGCAAGGAGGGTGAGGGGCAGCGGCTGTTGCCGGTGAGACTGCCGTCCGGCTTCACTACGGCCGTCGAGGAACCGCACCAGCCGCCAGCGGTGACCCCGGTCGACCTGACTCCCATCACCCTGGCCCCGATCGTGCCGACACCAGAGCGGCAGGGGTGGGCTGGTGACGCGGTCGAGTTCGACCGGGTCGTACCACCAAGCGGAAACATGCAGGTCAGCGGCAAACAGTTCTGGCTCGGACCACACCGGTCCGGGGTCACGGTCACGTTCTGGGCCGACACCGACGTCATCCACCTCATGATCACCGGAACCCGCCTCAAATCCGTGCGGTCACACCTGTCCGTCAACGACCTCGCCGCACTACACCGTGCCGGCGGTCGACCAGCGGGGCCGCCACCGTTGCCGCCAGCACCCGTTGGGCAGGTGGCCGGGCCGGTGGAGGTCGACCGGACCGTCGGCACCAGCGGCTGCGTCTCCCTCGGCCAGCATCTGGTCCTGGCCGCCGAGATCCTCGCCGGCCGCCGCGTCGGGGTCCGCGTCGACACCCACACCCTGGCCTTCTTCGACCTGAAAACCCGCGAGCTGCTGCGCACCAGACCCAACCCGCTGACCCCGGCCGAGACGGCCCGGCTACGCAGCGCCCGGCCTGCTGGCCTGCCACCACAACCCTCCACCGACCCGGTCCGGGTCCAGCGGCGAGCCTCCAACAGCGGCGGTGTCATGGTCGCCGGCCAGAAGATCGCCCTCGGCCGCATCCACGCCCGCAAAACCGTGACTATCGACGTCACCGACACCGAACTGGCCATCCACTGCGACGACGGCACCCGCACCATCCGCCGCACCACCGACCAGCCCATCACCCAAATCAAAGCCCAACGACCCCGCAAGGTCGACCTCAATGTCTAGATCCACTGTCAAGCAACAGGTGGGACGGATCCGTCAAGCATCAACTGGGACTAGACAAGGGACCTCCGTGCGTGTCCTTCGTCGGGCCGAGTTGCCATCCATCAACAGCTGAACGCGGCACCTTCGCGCACAGCGCCCTCGAGGCTGCGGCAGCTATGGGTTACGCGCTAAGTTGCCGTTCAGGGTGCATACCCAGAGGGGCATGCCTCACTAGATTGTCGTGGGTGTCCGCTATGCTGCCGACACTGCTTGCCTACATCGGAGACTTTTCCGAACCACTAAGATCATCGATTGATGGGACCCGGGATGACGGAGAGTTATTGCTCGCGGTTCGGGTTCTAGGCTTTGTCAGTGCTGATGTTCCGCTCGCCGGGGGGTGCCTGGGGACCAGACGCCTGACGCTAGAGTCTCGCCGTGGTGAACCAGTCGGTCCGTGAGGCCTACTCATACATGTCTGAGCAATACATCGCCTTGTTCAAGGGTGACTCGCAGGCTGACGTGGACGACGCGGCCCTCGTCCGGGACCACCTGGTCGGCTTGGACGGTAGGGTGCTCGATCTCGGGTGCGGCCCCGGGCACTGGAGCGCCTACCTGCATTCGTTCGGCGCCGACGTGACCGGCGTGGACCTGGTCCCTGAGTTCATCGACCATGCGCAGACGAACTTTCCGGGGCCGGAGTTCAGACTCGGATCGATGACCGACCTGAATCTTCCCGACCACTCGGTGGCGGGCATCCTCTCCTGGTATTCGACCATCCACCTGCCGCCGCCAGAGCTGGACGGTGTACTTACCGAGTTCCGCCGGATGTTAGCTCCCTCCGGGAAGCTGGTGATCGGCTTCTTCGACAGTGCCGACGGCGTAGCCGCGTTCGACCACAAGGTTCATACGGCATACCGCTGGCCCGTAGATACGTTCTCCGCCCGCCTGGCAAAAGCCGGTTTCACCGAGGTTCAGCGCTTGAGGAAACAGTTTCCGGACCGTCCGGATCGCATGTGTGCGGCCATCGCAGCGACAGCCGCTGCGTCATAGTGATCACCTCACCGCTGGACCAGCCCTTCCGGCAACATACTGGTCTTGATAGATCGATCTACTGACGGGTCATGGGGAGTCACCTCCGCAGTGAGGCGCCAAACGGTCCGGCGTCCGGCTGAGCAAGGGCGACTCACCGGCCGCGGATTACTGGAAGGCCCAGGTCCGCCGTCGTAGCGGGGGTCGCCCGTCGGTCGAGGTTAGCCAGCTTGCCGCGGGCTGCCTCCAGCGACACTTGCAGGCCTTGGACCTCGCCTTCCGCGCATGAGCTCGTCATGCCGGCCTAAAGACCAAGCTTCGCGCACGGCCGGAGGCTGGTTCGGCGGCTTCGGCGGTGACCCTGTACGTCGAGTTCGACTGGCCCGGCCTGGTGGTGCCGCTGGCGCTGATGGCGGCGGTGTCGCTGGTCTGGTGGTGGCTGCACGAGTCGTCCTGGTGGGCCTGGCTGGCGGGGCCGCTGCTCGGCTTCGTCCGTCGCGTCTTCGTGTACCGGCGGGTCTGGCGGGAGGCCATGACGCTCTGCGGGCTCGCCGAGACGTACGACCATCGGCGGGTCCTGCCGGAACTCCTCCGGGTCCGCTCGGATCAGGCGCTCGACGTGCTGACGATCCGGATGGTCCGGGGCCAGACCCCCGAACAGTTCCAGAAGGTGAGCGCGAACCTGGCGTACGCCTTCGGCCGGCGGCACGCCCGGGTCTACTCCGAGCGTCCCGACGATCCGCCGACCCGTACCGGCTGGGCTGCCTGGCTGCTTCGGGCGGTCGACCGGGTGCGCTCCCGGGACCGGCCTACCGTCGTCTACCTGGCGCTGGTGCGTACCGACGCGCTGCGGACGATCGTGCCACCGTTCCCGGTGCCGGCGGTGCCGGACTTCACCGCCCTGCCGTTGGCTCGGCGGGAAGACCTGCGTACATGGTCGCTGCACCTGCTCGCTACTCACGTCCTGGTGGGCGGGGCCACCCGACGCGGCAAGGGTTCCGTCCTCTGGTCGCTGGTCCGGGCGCTCAGTGGCGGCGTCGCCTCCGGGCTGGTCCGGCTCTGGGTGATCGACCCCAAGGGCGGGATGGAGTTCGCGCTCGGTCGGCCGATGTTCGCCCGGTTCGCCTGCAAATCCTTCGAGGCTATGGCTGACCTGCTCGACGAAGCGGTGGACGTGCTGCGGGAGCGTCAGGCCCGGTTGGCTGGCACCGTTCGCGTCCACACTCCGACCGAGATTGACCCCCTGGTCGTGGTCGTTGTCGACGAGATGGCGGCGCTGACCGCGTACCTGCAAGACGGTGATCTGCGCAAGCGCATCGCCTCCTCGCTGGGCGTGCTGCTGTCGCAGGGTGCCGGCGTCGGCGTCCTGGTGGTGGCCGCGTTGCAGGACCCTCGCAAGGAAGTCCTGCCGTTCCGGGACCTGTTCCCGACACGCATCGCGCTCGGGCTGACCGAAGCGGCCCAGGTGGACATGGTCCTTGGCGACGGTGCCCGCAACCGGGGTGCGCTCGCCGACCAGATGCCCCGATGGGCCAAGGACATCGGGTACGTGATCCTCGACGGCACCCCCGACCCGGTCCGGGTCCGGTTCTCCTTTGTCAGCGATAGCGACATCCGGGACATGGCCGCGCAGTACCCGGCGCCGGTCGACGCTGCCGACATCCTCGCCCAGGTCGGTCGGGAAACCGCCGCCGAACCGGTCCGGCCTCCGCTGCCACGTAAGCCGCTCGGGCCGCTGCTGCCTGACTCGCTGCGCAACCTGCTCGACGGGGACGGCGGGGGTGCGGCCCGATGACCAGCGCTCCGAACGGTCGCCGGTTCTACCGGCTGCGCACTCCTGAACCGGTCACCGCTGTATCCGTTCGCGTCGACCCTGAGCGGCCCGACCCGTACCCGGTGTATCTCGCGGTCGGGAGCGGCCGGCGGCGGATGTCCCTGACCCCCGACGAGGCGTGGGCGCTGTGGCGCTGCCTCTCCGAAGCGGTCGCCTCCCTCGGCGCTCCGCCCGACCACATCCGTATCGACATCCGACCGGTCCGGAGGTGACCCCGTGAACCCCATGACGTACCTGATCAACCGGCTCCGGTTCCCGCTGCGCGTGCAGCTCGTCGGCCCGGCCGACCAGACCGCCACCGCGCTGCACGGGCTCGCTGAGCTGATCCGCCGCCGCCGGGACATGCATGGCCGGCGCATCCGCATCGACCTGACCATCCGAGAGAAGCGGGAGGGCGACCAGTGAACCACCGGACCGAATCGGCGGTACGGGTCGTGATCCTGCTCGTCATCGGCGGGATGGCTGGGGCCGCTGCCTTCACCCACGTCCATGACCTGAGCGTCGCGCACGGACAGCCGGACTGGATCGGCTGGGCCAACGCCGTGGCCGTCGAGCTGATGGCGATCTACCTCGGCCTGGAACTGCGTGCCCGGCGTCGGGCCGGTCGCCCCGTGGGCCTGGTCGCCTCGCTCCTGGTGGCGTTCGCGCTCCTGTCGCTGGCCGCCCAGGTCGCTGAGGCTGAGCCGTCCGTCTGGGGCTGGATCGTGGCGGCGGTGCCGTCGCTGGCGTTCCTCGCACTGGTCAAGGTCGTCCTCTCCGGTGCTCCCGCTCCTCGGGCGACCGTCAAGCGGCCCTTGACTGAACCTGCACCGGAACCGGTCGACGTCGACCAGGCCACCCCGGAACCCGTGGTGACTTCGGCTGAGTCGTTGCCCGTGCCGGCTCCGGTTCCCGCTCCGGTCCCGGTGGCTGAACCGGTGCCCCCGGTGGTCCTGCCGCCTCGCGTCGTGCACCCGTCCCGCCCGGCGGTCGTGGGGATCGTCCGGTGACGGCTCCGACCCTGCCCGGTCTCGAACCGGTCGCCTCGACCCCGGCTGCTACTCCTCGACCGGGGTCGCGGGCGGCCCGCATGGCGCTCCCCCGTTCGGTCGACGTGCTCAAGGAGATCGCCGCCGAGTACGGCGTCTGTGTGCGTCCCCTCGCTATGCGGCGGACCGATCTGGAAACCGGGCTGACGGAGGTGATCGACCTTCCGTGTGGGGCGACCAGGGAGGACAAGTGCGCGCCGTGTGCAAAGAAGAACCGGCGGCTGCGACAGGCCCAGATCCGGGAGGGCTGGCACCGTGACGACGAACCCCTACCCCCACCCCAACCCGCGACCGAGGAACAGAAGGCGCTGATCCTGCTGCGCGGGCATCTGGAGTTCGCCCGCGACGAAGCCTCCCGCGCCTGCCAGTACGACCAGGTCGACGACATCGACGAGGCAATCCGGGAAGTGGAAGACGCCATCACGGCGGAAGGGCTCCGTGGTCGGGTCGCTCCTCCGCATGGCGGCGTCGATGACGACCAGGGCGACGAGGACACCGGCCGGCGGCGCAAGCGGTCGACGAAGCGGCGTCAGGATGCCCCGGATCTGCCTCGGCGCAAGGTCGAGCGGCGCACGGTTGGCAAGACCTACACGGCCCCGGATGGGTCGACCTACCGGCCGTCGATGTGGCTCACCCTCACGCTCGACTCGTACGGGCCGGTCCGCCCGGACGGCACCCCGGTCAACCCCGACCGGTACGACTACCGCCGCGCAGCCTGGGACGCCGTGCATTTCCCCCGGCTGCTCGACCGGTTCTGGCAGAACCTACGCCGCTGTGAGGGCTGGAACGTCCAGTACGCCGGCTGCGTCGAGCCCCAACGACGACTCGCCCCACACGCACACTTCGCCATCCGGGGCACCATCCCCCGCGACGTCCTACGCACCGTGGCGGCGGCCACGTACCACCAGGTCTGGTGGCCCTCCGTCGACGTCCAGCGGTACACCCTCGACCGGCTGCCCGTCTGGGACGACCAAGCGTCGACGTGGGTCGACCCCGACACCCACGAACCGTTGACGACCTGGAACGAAGCACTCGACGCCATCGACGACGACCCGGACGCCGAACCGGTGCACGTGGTCCGCTTCGGCGTCCAGGTCGACGCACGCGGCGTCATGCCCGGCACCACCGACGCTGAACGGACGATCCGGTACGTCACGAAGTACATCACCAAGCAGACCGGCGACTGCCACAAGATGACCAGCGGTCGGCAGCGGGCGCACCTCGACCGGCTCTGGCAGCAACTCCAGGTGACTCCGTGCACGGATCGGTGTGCGAACTGGCTGCTCTACGGCGTCCAGCCGAAGAAGGCGCACGCGAAGCTCAAGCCGGGCCGCTGCAAGGGCAAGGTCCACCAACGCGACACCCTCGGCATCGGCGGGCGTCGCATCCTCATCTCCCGCGACTGGTCCGGCAAGACGCTCTCCGACCACAAGCACGACGTCTGGGCCTGGGTGCGGGCACTGCTCGGGACCACGGTCAGCCTTGACGGCGTCAACGACCAGGGCGCGACGGTCGAACCGGTCCGCCACGCCTGGGAGCTGGCGCGTCCCGATGACGCTGACGTGCCGTCGCTGGCACACCGGCTCCTGCGCTCGATCAGCGAACGTGCCCGGTGGCGCTCCGAACTCCTCGCCGCCAAGGACCGGGCGGCACAACTACACGCGGACGGGACGACGAACGGGCCGGCGAGTACGACGGGGGAGGGGCAGTGATGGCGAACGAAGGGCTCTGGACGGTGCGGGACGTGTCGGCGTACCTGCGCGTGCCACAGGAGACGCTGTACCGCTGGCGCAAGGTCAAGTACGGTCCACCGGCGGCTCGGGTCGGTCGGCACCTGCGGTACGAACCGGAAGCGGTCCGGGCGTGGTTCCGTGAGCAGGCGGCGGCAGCCTGATGGGACACGTCGAAGATCGCTGGTACAAGACCCAACATCACCCGGGCGGGCGACGGGAGCGGGTGAAGACGGAACTGTTCGGCAAGGGGCTGCGCTACCGGGTGCGGTACATCGGGCCGGACGGCAAGGAGCGGAAGAAGTCCTTCCCGGACCGGGCCAAGCGGGATGCTGAGGCGTTCCTTGTCTCGACCGAGACGGACAAGCTCCGGGGCTCCTACGTCGATCCGGTCGCCGGTCGGATGACGTTCATGGAGTACGCCGAGACCTGGCTGCGCACGCGCTCCTTCGACGAGTCGACCCGGGAGAGCACGGAGTTTCGGGTACGGAAACACTTGCTCCCGTTCTTTGGGTCCAAGCAACTGGCGTCGATCAAGCCGGGCCACATCCGGGAGTGGGATGCCGCGATGGTCGGCAAGCTGGCCCCGGCGACCCGGGCCGTCGTGTTCGCGCACCTGCGGACCATCCTCGGCGCGGCAGTCGACGACGAACGGATCGCGAAGAACCCGTGTTCGGCAAAGTCGGTCAAGCCGCCCCGACCGGTTCAGCGTCGGGTGGTGCCGTGGCGGTACGACCAAGTTTCGGCAATCCGCCGTGGCCTCGCCCAGCGGTACCGGCCGATGGTTGACCTCGGTGCGGGGTGTGGGCTGCGGCAGGGGGAGATTCTTGGGCTCGGCGTTGACGACATCGACTTTGACGCGGGCTGGGTGCACGTCTCGCGTCAGGTCAAGCTCGTTCGGTCCCGGCTGGTCTTCGGGCTGCCCAAGAATGACCGGGACCGTCGGATACCGCTGCCCGACTCTGTTGCCCTGGTGCTGCGGCAGCACATCGACGACTTCGCCCCGGTGTCGCTCACCCTGCCGTGGGAGGACCCGGCCAGCGACGAACGGGTCACGGTGCCGCTGCTCTTCACCACCACCCGGCGCGGTGCGATCAACCGGCGCACCTTCGATGACAAGAGTTGGCGACCGGCTGTCGTGTCGGCCGGCATCACGCCGACCCGGGCCACCGGGATGCACGCGCTTCGTCACTTCTACGCCTCGTCGCTACTCGACGCGGGGGAGAGCATCAAGGCCCTTGCGTCGTACCTCGGCCACGCTGACCCGGGTTTCACGCTTCGGGTCTACACGCACCTGATGCCAGCGAGCGAGGAGCGCACTCGCAATGCCATCGACAGTCTGTTTGGGCCTGCCACTGAGGTTTCGGGATCACGCCCGTGACAGCGCTGTATCTGAAGGCCAGACTCGTCCGGGTGGACTTCGTTGAGTTGGGTGCGGTCACTGCCCCATCTGGTGTCTTGGTCCTCGCGATGGTCGGGCACCTCGACATCTGGCCGAGCATTGGCGAGCGGCTTTCCGATCGTGCGGCGGCGGTCGCTGCTACTGGTGGTGGCCATATCCAGGAATGGCTTTTCGAGGCGGTCGCCGTACCTGTCGACGCCGGCCGTCCACTTCCCGTGCTGGCGGCCGTCCAGCCTTCTCCGTTCTTTGGCGAGGCCGCCATCACGATGCTTGAGGTCCGTCTGGGAGGAGAACGCGCCGGCCGGTTGCTCGGTGACCTTCCGGCCGACCGGTGCGGCATGGTCTTGGGCGATGCCGTCGCGCTCGATTCGTGGGTCGGCCTCTCCGTGGAGCCACATACCGACTACGACAAATTTCGTCGGTCCGCCATGAAGCATCCGCTGCACGTCGGGCCGGTCGAGGTTGCCGGCTGCCCTGTCCTCGGCATCGGCTGGGGTGAGGGTGACCATTCGATGCGGCATCGGGGAGAACGGGCGTGGGGTCAGGTGTACCCGGTGACGATCATCAGTGACCACCCGTCCGGGACCGCTCTGCGGTGGGACGTCAACCCCGGCGAGAAGCCCTGACGCCCTGGCGACGCCCTGAGCGAGTGTCAGGCGAACGAAACGCCTGCTCAGGGCGCTAATCACCTTCATAATCCGGCGTACAGGTCGACTCGTCCGTCGCCCACCAGCTCAGAGCCACGGATCAAGGCTCTGAGCTGTTTCTGTGTTCCGGCGTCGATGGTCGTTCTTGGTCAACTTTGGCCAGCTTTTGACGCCCTGAAAACACCCTGATCTTGGGCCGGGGCAGTCAGCTTGGGAATCGTCTTGATCTATACACTGCGTAGTTGCAGCACCAGGGAGATGGCTACCGATCGTTGATCGTCGGCCGGACTACCTGTCCCTAGCAGCCCAGGTTGACCCCTGCATCGGGCACGCCGACCAAGGCCCTGGGATCACTCAATGCCTCGCGTCTACCTACGATCTGCCCCATGCGTCGCGTCGCGCCGGTATTGGCTCTCTTGCTCCTGGTCGCTCTGTCCGCTTGCACCTCCGATCCGAAGGAGGCCGGGTCCACAACATTGACCGTCCTGCTAGACCACGGTGTGACGGCAGCGCAAAAGAGCGTGGTGGAGCAACGGCTACTCGCGATGCCGAGCGTAGAGGGCGTCGACTTCGAGACCCGTGATCAGGCCTACGAAAAGCTGCGGAAGGACTCGCCGGATCTGCTGGCGAATCTGGATCCGGAGCACCTGCCGGAGTCCTTTCGTGCGACTGTCACGGACGCGTTGGTCGCCGAGGCAGTCGACCTGGTGATGGGTACGGTCGACGGCGTCGGGGAGGTCGTGCTCAGGATCGCCGCTGTTGATCCCCTGCCGGCGCGGATCGGGGTGATCGTCCGGCTGGAACCGACAGCTACGGGAGAGCAGCGAGCCACCGTAGAGGAGGCCGTCCGGGCGCTACCCCACGCGGAGTCGGTCGAGTTTGAGGACCGCGACGCCGCCTATGAGCGTCTGCGCAAGCAGTGCCAAGGCAAGGGCGATCTTGCCACGCAACTCAACTCGCAGGTGACGCGCGCTTCGCTGCGGCTCCGGCTTCCCTTGAACGGAAGAGGTAGGATCACTTTGCCCGAGATTGAACGCCTTGATGGCGTCGAGGCGGTGCGCCTGGTGCCAGTGGCGATGCTGTGAGGGCGCGGCCGGAGCGGGCACACGCTAATGGCACATGACTCCCTCGCCGCACGGCCTTAGGTGCTGCCCGCTGCTTCCCCGTGTTACGGGCACGTAGGGGGCACGCACACGGCGGCCGGGCACACCTGGACGACCACGACGGACGACGACAGGGCGACTCGGTGGCAAGCCAGTCCGGGACCGGCGCTGCCACGCTGACCTTCATGGGCTATCGCGACGAGCTGGACTCTGACGTTCGACGGCTCCTCAATGAGCTGTGCATCGAGCTGGGCTTTTGCTTGGCGCCGGGGGATATCCGTCGACTCTGCGAGTCGCCTCCGGGAGACGTGGACAGCTTTACCGGCGCGGTCTTCGAGGCGGAGGGAATGGGCGACATGAGCTACACGGACCTCCGACGCCAGGTGCGACATGTTGTGGATCAACACATGAGCCGCTGGCTAGAGGCGGACGACGAGCCAACCCGCTGAACGCTTGTGGTCGACGCGCAGGCGGTTTTCTTGCCTCGTGCCGCGTGGGCTGGTCCTGGCGAGGCGCGGGGGCGGAGTCCGGCGGGTGTCGGCCGGGTTTCGTCCCGGCCGCGTAGCGGTCCGGGGCGGTTCATCGCCGGGCGGCCTACCGGCCACGCGCCGCGTGGCATCTGGGTGATTTCTATGTCGTTCTGGAGCAAACAACCGGTAAGCACTTTGGTGTTGAGGGCAAGTTCTCGACCTATGCATGGGCCTACAACGTGGCCAGAAGCGGGTGGAGTTGAGGGGCTTGCGAGTGTCACAAGGGTGCCTGGCGCCGAGAACTGATGGCCACCGGGAGTCCTCCGCTCAGCCGTCTTTGAACGGGTTTGTGAACGGTTGTTGCTGCTCTGGCGACAAGAACCGTTCACAAACCGTTGGCGGTGTGCCGGCGGTAGCGGGGTATCCAGCCGAGGAAGCGTTGGTGGAGAGGTTGTGGGTCGGGTCCGGCATACGGGTTGATGTCGTGGAGGTCGGTGACGGCTTGTTGGTGGAGGGCGGCGAGGTGGGGGTTCACTCCGATGTGGTTGTCGGCGTACCGCCCAGAGAACCTGACCCCTTGGATCAGTTGAACCCTTGCCAGGTGAGGCGGTCATGCGGCCACGTCGGCTTCCGTATCGCCTTGTGTCACTACGCTACGAACCGGCCTGATCCACCAAGCCGGATGTCCAACTCTCGGAGAAGTGCGCCGAGCCGGCTGGACATGTCGGTGTCCATGTGTGGGATGGCTCTGCCTGCGGCTTGGTGCTCGCCTAGGTCGTAGAGGGCGTTCCGAAGGTCCTGGGCGGTTGCAAGGTCGAGCCGCAGATCGATCGAATTGTTCATGGTCGTGACGGTAGTGCGGCCGGCGATCTGGTGTCCGGTGAGCATGGAACAGCGGACCTCGTGGTTCCTGACCACGGTCTGGGGGTGCGCAGGTCATGGCGCAGGGGTGCTGACCGAGGCGATCCGCTTCCGACGGTGCCGGAGGTATTCGCGCTCGGCGGGGTCGTGGGTGAGGTCGATCGCGCTGCTGTAGGCGGCGGTTGCCTCGTCGTGGTGGCCGAGCCGTTCGAGTAGATGTGCCCGCGCGGCTCTGGCTGGCTGGAACCGTCGGGCGCGGTCGCCTGCGGCGCTCAGCAGTTCGTCGAGCCGGGCCAGCCCGGCTACTGGGCCCTCGACTTCGGCGGTGGCGACGGCGAAGGCGACTGCGCCGCCGAGCGACGGCGCGACCGCGTGTAGTGCGCGGTGCAGGTCCAACAGTGCGGGCCAGTCGGTGGTGCCGGTCTGTCGCCGGGCGCAGTGCACCGCCTGGACCGCGGCCTCGAGTTGGAACCGTCCGATCTGTCCGCGCGTATGCGCGACGCGTAGGTGCTCGTGTGCCCGGTGGATCAGGTGGTGGTTCCAGCGCGACGGATCCTGCTCGGCCAGCGGTACGAATCGCCCGTATCCGTCGAGGCGGGCGGGCAGGCGCGCGGACGAGAGTTGGATGAGCGCGGCGAGCCCGTGCGCCTCGGGATCGTCGGGTACCAGCGTCGTGAGCACCTCGGCGAGGTGCAGGGCCTCGGTGGGCACCTGACGGACTTCCGGCCCGGTCGTCGTCCAGTCGATGACGTACGCCCCGTAGACGGCCTCGAGTACCGCCGCCATCCGCCCCGGCAGATCGCTGCGGTCAGGGATGCGGAACGGGATGCGGGCGGCCCTGATGCGCCGCTTCGCCCGTACCAGGCGGGTCGCCATCGTCGATGTGGGTACCGAGAAGGCCCGGCCGACCTGGTCGGCCGTGAAGCCGAGCACCGTGTTGAGCATGAGGGGGGTGTGTACGGCGCGCTCGATCGCCGGGTGTGCGCACACGAGCATCAGCTCCAGCCGCCGGTCGAGGATGGCGTCGATGTCGAGGCTGTCGAGGTGTATCGGGGCGTCCCGCTCGACGTCGAGGGGCCCGGTACGCTGCCACTCCGCCGACTTCCACCGGTCCCGTAGCCGGTTACGCGCAACGGTCAGCAGCCACCCGTCGGGAGTTGCCGGCACGCCCTGGTCGGGCCAGGTCTGCAGGGCCCGCTCGAATGCGTCGGCCAGGGCGTCCTCGGCGGAGGCGAGGTCGCTGGTCGAGGCGGACAGCAGGGCGAGCAGCCGTCCATAGCTGTCGCGGGCCGCGACGGCCGCGGCTGCCCGCCCTTCGTCGCTGGCGGTCAACTGTTCCATGCCCCGCCGACGAACGCCGTCGCGCTCGGGCGTACCTCAACCACACCCCACTGTGCGGCCGGGCATTTTTCCGCCCAACCAATCGCGGCGTCGAGGTCGGGTACGTCGAGGAGGAACACCCCGGCCAGCGCCTCCTTGGTCTCCGCGAACGGTCCGTCCTGCACCCGCAGGTCACCGTCCTTGCGGGTAACGGTCGTCGTCGCCGCTGTCGGCTGAAGTACGTCGGCCGACAGCAGTACCCCGGCCGCGCACAGCGCCCGACCGTACGCGTCGAAGGCCGCCCTCGCCTCAGCAACGACCTCGTCGATGAGCTCCCCCTCGCCCGGCTCGCGGTAGTGGATCAGCAACGCATAACGCATGATCTTCCCCTCTGCTTGCAGTGTGGCACCGTGATGCCGCCATCGAGATGACGAACGACAGCAGCCGGAATCGCCACCCACCGTTCGGGGGCCAGCCCGCCTGCCTCATGGGGCATCCGCGCAGAGCGATCATGAAGGGCCTGCGGTGAGCCAATTTGCCGTTGTCCCCGCCAGACAGGCAGACAGGCGCGCTCGGACGACTTCGCTCGGGTCTTCGTCCGTTCAGATGGAAACAGGGGCTGTGGCGTCTCGGCCCGGACTGGCGACCTTGTTGACGATGGTGTCGTCCGGACCGAGTTGTCGCCCGTCGTCGGATCGGACCTCCAGGGCGCGTAGCGGGTGCCCATGCTGGCGGTCGACCATTTTCGAGTGCGGTTCGCCCGGCTCGAAGCAGTGCGTCTCGCCCCACTGTCGTAGTGCCACGATGACCGGAAAGAGGCCCCTGCCCTTCTCGGTCAGCGCGTACTCGTGGTAGCTGCCACCGCCGGTAGCCTCGACGATTTCGATCACGCCGCTGGCGACCAGGGTCCGCAGGCGGGCGGCGAGGATGTTCTTCGCCACCCCGAGGCTGCGCTGGAACTCACCGAAGCGGCGGCTGCCGTCGAATGCGTCGCGCACGATGAGCAGCGACCACCAGTCCCCGATCGCGTCGACTGACCGGGCCACCGGGCACTCGGCGTCGTCGAAGCGGGTCCTCTTCACCATCGCGCTCTCCCCATCACATGCCGGTTGCAACATGCTACCAGGGTCCCGTACGGTCCTCTGGTGGCAACATGCAACCAGGGTTCGGAGGTGGATCTGGCCATCACCGACCAGACGAGAAGTCGAGCGCCGTCGCCCCCCGGGCTGTCCGGGTGGCTCACCCTGCTCCTGGCCGGCGCCGCCGGGGCGGCAGTGGCAAACGTCTACTTCGCCCAACCACTGCTGGTGACCATCGGCCGAGAGTTCGCGCTCAGTTCGGCGACCGTGGGCATCGTGGTGGCCATCACCCAACTTGGCTACGGGCTCGGACTGTTCCTCGTCGTTCCGCTCGGTGACCTGGTGGACCGGCGGCGGCTGGTCGTGACGCAGTTGCTGCTGCTGGCCGGCGCGCTGGCCGTGGTCGGTACCGCCGGCACGGCGCCGGTTCTGCTGGCCGGCATCGCCGCGGTGGGACTGCTGGCGGTGGTGACCCAGTCGATGGTGGCGTACGCCGCCGCGCTGGCGGGACCGGTCAACCGTGGTCGGATCGTCGGCCTGGTGACCAGCGGGGTGGTGATCGGCATCCTTTCTGCCCGGACGGTGTCCGGCACCCTGGCGGACCTCGCCGGCTGGCGGTCGGTCTACCTCGTCTCCGCCGCGTTGACCGTGACGATGGCGGGACTCCTGTACCGGGTGCTGCCGTGTCACCCGCCGGCCCGCAACCGCCTTCGGTACGGCCGGCTGCTTCGTTCGACCGTGTCACTGTTCACCGAGGAACCCCTGTTCCGCGTCCGTGCCCTGCTTGCACTGCTCATCTTCGCCGCGTTCAGTGTCCTGTGGACCGGGGTCGCGCTGCCGCTCAGCGCACCGCCGCTGTCGCTGTCGCACAGCGCGATCGGCGCGTTCGGGCTTGCCGGGGTGGCTGGTGCGTTGGCGGCGGCTCCCGCGGGTTGGTTGAACGATCGGGGCCTGGCCGGGTGGACCACCGGAGCTGCTCTCGTCCTGCTCGTCCTGTCCTGGCTGCCGATCGGGCTCACCCGACAGTCGCTGTGGGCGCTGGCGATCGGCGTGGTCCTGCTCGACCTCGCCGTGCAGGCAGTCCACGTCACCAACCAGTCCGTCATCTACGAGTTGCGACCGGACGCCGGCAGCCGACTGATTGGCGGATACATGGTCTTCTACTCGATCGGCAGCGGTGCCGGGGGGATCGCCTCGACCGCGGTGTACGCGCGGGCCGGCTGGGGTGGCGTGTGCGCGCTGGGGGCGGGGATCAGCGTACTCGCGTTCCTGCTCTGGGCGGCGACCCGAACCCGGGTCGGCCAGGGGAACCGATGAGGTCTGCCCGAAGGGTGTTGACCCGGGACCACTGGGGTGACGCCCCAGGTGGCGGTTGGGCTGGCTGTGGCTGCGGGTGCCGCGTGGTGGTGGGCGGCCCGGCGGGTCCGCCGGCACCGTACCGGGTGCGGTGGTGGGGATTGCGGTTGCACTCAGCGTACGGAGCGGAGGCCGGATCCGATCCCGATGGAGTCCTTGTCGTGACCTCACCCGTATGGGGGTCACCGGTGACCGGCCAAGATTGAGCAGGTCGGTTGGGACAGGTCGACGGGGCGTTACGGCAGGAGGCGTGGGTGTCGCAGGAGGCGCGTGGCGTGGTCGCGGGGATGGAGCGGAATCAGATCGCCGTCTATCTCGGTGCGATCGCTGCCGGAGTGCTGGTCGGCTGGGTGGCGCCGGATGCCGGTCCGGGGCTTGAGCATGTGATCAGTCCGGTGTTGGGCGCCTTGCTGTACGTGACGTTCCTGCAGGTGCCGGCGCGGGACCTGATGCGCTCGTTGCGGGATGGCCGGTTCCTTGCGGCTGCACTGGTGGTGAACTTCGTGGTGGTGCCGCTGGTGGTCGCGGCGATGTTCGCGTTCCTGCCCGCCGATCAGGCGATACGGCTGGGGGTGCTCCTGGTCTTGCTCACCCCTTGTGTGGACTACGTGATCGTGTTCAGCCGGTTGGCTGGCGGCAGCAGCGATCGGTTGCTTGCCGCGACGCCGCTTCTGCTGATCGCGCAGATGTTGCTGCTGCCGCTGTTCCTGCTGCTGTTCCTGGGCCCGGGTCTGGCCGACGCGGTCGAGGCGGGACCGTTCGTCGAGGCGTTCGTCGTGTTGATCGTGATCCCGTTGACGTTGGCCTGGCTCACACAGGCGTGGGGTGCGCGGCAGCGGGCCGGGACGGCCGTCAGCACAGCGATGGGAGCGGTGATGGTGCCGCTGATGGCCGCGACGCTGTTCGTCGTGGTCGCCTCCCAGGTGCCAAAGCTGAACGACGATGTCGCTGACCTGCTCGGTGTGGTGCCGTTCTATGTGTTGTTCCTGGTGGTGATGGCCTTTGCCGGGATGGGCGTGGCTCGCCTGTTCCGGTTGGACGCGGCAGCGGGCCGGGCGGTGGTGTTCACGGGGGCGACCCGCAACTCGCTGGTGGTGTTGCCGCTGGCGCTGGCTCTGCCGGACCGGTTGAGTATCGCGGCGGCGGTCGTGGTCACCCAGACGTTGGTGGAGGTACTGGGCATGGTTGCCTACGTGCGGCTCGTGCCCCGACTCGTCCCGGCCGGTGGCGGTCGTGAGGTTGTACCAACACGTTAGTCCGCAAGGGGTGGTTCGGCGTCTCGGGGAAAGCGTCCTGATGCCTTGGTACGCCCTGGCGGCTCCTGGTTGCCGTGCCCTGGGCTGCTCCCTACCCGGCTGCGATCACGCGCAGCCGTGCTCGTCGACGCCGCAGAGCTGGTTTGGACCGGCTGCGGACTGAAGCCCCGACCGTCCTCCGCCCTCGGGTCAGTCGTGCTCCGGCGTGCCGGTCACCTGGTGGTCAGCCGCGTACAGAACCTCGGTCACGAGACGACGCACGTGTCCACCCCGTGCCCGGTACAACGCTCGACGTCCCTCGCGGCGTGTGCTGACCAGGCCCGCCAGCAACAGCTTGCCCAGATGTTGCGATACGGCAGGCCTGGCCGCACCGACCGCTGCGGCCAGGGTGCCGACGTCATGTTCACCTTCGCGTAGCAACCACAACAGCCGCAACCGGGTGGGGTCCGCAAGCATACGCAGGGCTGTTACTGCTGCGGTGACCTGTTCACCAGTGGGTAGCTGTTGCGCTCCCATGGCAGTTGCTTCGTTGTCGCGTGCGTACATGAGCACGTATTCTGCCGGGTGATGGCCCTAGCTGCCACACCCGCCTCCAGAGAGGGCAACCGGCATGAGCGGCGGTCACGATCACAGTGCCCACCACGCCCGTCACGAGGCTGGTCACCACCGGGACAACGCTGGAACCGCTCATGATCATGGTGGCCGATGGCGGACGTTGCGGCACCGTATCGGACACGTGCTGACCCCGCACTCCCATGACACTGCCGACAAGGTCGACTCTGCGTTGGAGTCCTCCCGTGCGGGCATCCGGGCCCTGTGGATCTCGCTGCTCGCGCTGGGTGTCACCGCCGCCGCCCAGGCGGTCGTCGTCGCGCTGTCCGGTTCGGTCGCGCTACTCGGCGACACCCTGCACAATGTCACCGACGCGTTGACCGCAGTTCCCCTGGGGGTGGCGTTCCTGCTGGGCCGACGCGTGGCCACTCGTGCCTACACCTATGGCTATGGCCGTGCCGAGGACATCGCGGGCATCATCATCGTGGTGGCCATCGCCGTATCCGCGATTGCTGCCGGGTGGACCGCAATCACCCGTCTGGTGGAACCCGCGCCAACGACGCACCTGCCCATTGTGGCCGCCGCCGGCGTCATTGGCTTCGTCGGCAACGAACTCGTGGCCCGCTACCGCATCAGGGTGGGACGCCGTATCGGCTCAGCCGCCCTGGTCGCCGATGGGCTGCACGCCCGTACGGACGGATTCACCTCCCTGGCGGTGGTCGCCGCCGCTGGCGGAACATGGGCCGGTTGGCAATGGGCTGACCCGGTAGTCGGTCTGGTGATCACCGTCGCGATCCTGTTCGTGCTCAGGGATGCTGCACGCGAGATCTACCGCAGATTGATGGACGCGGTCGACCCTGCTCTCGTGGACAGCGTCGAAACAGCGTTGCGACAGGTCTCCGGCGTACTGGATGTCACAGGTGTCCGGCTGCGCTGGATCGGCCACCGGCTGCACGCCGAAGCCGACCTTGTGGTTGACGCTGACCTCAGCCTTCTACAGGCGCATGAAGTCGCCGCCGATGCCGAACACCAACTCACTCACGCCATACCCCGGCTGATCAGCGCAACCATGCATACCGACCCTGCCAGCCACCCCGGCTCGCACCACCACGCGGACCTGTCCCATCGACGACGTAGTCACGACGTGGGGGCCATCGCTGAGCAGACACCAACCGCACACTCGCTCACGTCTCCGTGAGTTGAATCCGTACTTCGCAGCTGAGGCTTCCGGCAGATGCCGGGAGTCGTCGCACCGGTACTAGCAACCGAGTTGCTAATTAACAACTCGGTTGCTAGCTTCGCGGCGTGTCCGTTTCCCGTATCCTCCTCGGCCTGCTCGAACCGCAGGCCCAACACGGCTATACGCTGCGTCGGCGCTACGACGACTGGTTCGGTGGCGATCGGCCGCTGAAGTCGGCCCAGGTCTACGCCACCCTCGGTCGACTCGACCGGGACGGGCTGATCGACCTGACGGGGGTGACCGCCGGGGTCGGCCCCGACCGTCGGATGTACGCCATCACCGATGCCGGGGTCAGCGAACTGGAACGCTGGCTCGACGAGCCCGAGGTGCCCGACGTGACCGGAAGTCGGCGGGTGCTCTTCGGCAAGGTGCTCATCGCGCTCTCCAGCGGCCGGGCAGCCGAGCCGATCCTCGACCGGCAACGCCAGGCGCACCTGGCCCGCATGCGTGACCTGCGCGCCCAGCGGCAGGTCGGTGATCTGATCACGCAGCTCGACGCCGACTTCGAGATGTACCACCTCGATGCCGACCTCAAGTGGATCGACGGTGCGGTCGCCCGGCTGGGTCGGCTGGCCGCCGTACTGCGCGCCGCCGAGCACGACCGGCTGACGAACCAGACCTCCGATGGTCGACCGGCTGACCGGCACCCCGAACCGCCCTCAGAGCGCCATGGCGGTCCGGACGGGGAGGTTCGCTGATGCTGCGGGCCACCGAGCTCATCGTCCAGTTCGGACAGACCGTGGCCCTCGACCGGGCCGGCATCGACATCGCGCCAGGGGAGACGGTCGCCATCATGGGGCCGTCGGGCTCGGGCAAGTCGACGTTGCTGCACGTACTCGCCGGTATCCTCCGGCCCGACCACGGCGAGGTACGCCTCGGCGAACAGCGGATCGACATCCTGCCGGACGGCCGGCGTAGCCAACTCCGGCTGCGCTCCTTCGGGTTCGTACTCCAGTTCGGTGACCTGGTGCCCGAGCTGTCCCTGCGGGAGAACGTCGAGCTGCCGTTGCGGCTGCTCGACGTGCAGAAGGCCGAGGCCCGGACCCGCAGCGCGCAGCTGCTCCGGCAACTCGAGGTGGACGACGTGGCCGACCGGCGACCGGGCCAGGTCTCCGGAGGCCAGGCGCAGCGTGCCGCAGTCGCCCGCGCACTGGTGCACCGGCCATCGATCATCTTCGCCGACGAACCGACCGGGGCCCTGGACAGCGCCACCGGCGAGTTGGTGCTCGACGCGCTGATCGGGCTGGCCCACCAGGAGGGCAGCGCGGTCGTCCTCGTCACCCACGAGGCCCGGGTGGCGTCGTACGCCGACCGTACCGTCTTCATGCGCGACGGGCGGGTAGCGTCGTGAGGCGGTGGCTCTGGCTCGGGCTGCGTCTTTCGATCGGCTCCGGCCGGGGCGGACTGCTACGTACCGCGTTGATGTCGTCCGGCGCGGCGCTGGGCGTACTGCTGGTGCTGTCGTCGTTCGCTGCGGTGTCGGCCGCCGGTGCGCAGCACGATCGGGCCCAGGCACGTACCCCGGTCCGCGACGAGTCGGGCACGAACAGTTCCACCCTGCGGGTCTGGGAGATCCAGGACGCGATCGGCGACCGCGCGCTGCGCCGTACCGTCGTGGTGGGTGCCACCGCGACCAGCCCGCGCCCGCCCGGGGTCGCCGAGCTGCCCCGGCCCGGGGAGATCGTGGTGTCACCGGCCCTCGCCGAACTGCTCCGCAGCGACGAACGCGCGACCGGCCGGTTTCCGCAGCGGGTCGTCGGCACGATCACCCCGGTGGGCCTGATCGCCCCGGACGAGTTGCTGGCCTACGTCGGCGTGGACCGGGTCCCGACGCCGCTACCTACCGGGAGCGACGACGAGGAGGAGATGCCGCTGCCGAAGCAGCACCAACCGGTCACCGGCTTCGGCGCACCCCTGGAGTACGCCTTCGGCGCCGAGGTGTACAGCCCGGACGTGTTCACTCCGGCCCGGCTGATCGCACTCGCCTTCGGGCTGTTCGTGCTGGTGCCGTTCGGGGTCTTCCTGGCCACCTGCGCCCGGCTGTCGGCGTCGACCCGGGACCGCCGGATCGCCGCGCTGCGCCTGCTGGGTGTGTCAGGTCGTCAGGCGACCCTGGTCAACGCGGTGGAGACGGGCGTGATCGCGGCCGGTGGCGCGCTGCTCGGTCTGGTCGCCCACGTCGTCCTCGTACCGGTCTCGCAGAGCTGGCGGATCGGCCGCCTGCGCTGGTACGCCGCCGACCTTTCGGTCTCCGTCCCGGTGGTCGCGGGCGTGGTCGCGGTGACCGTGCTCTACGCGGTCGCCATCGGCGTGTTCACCCTCCACGCCGCCCGGAACAACCCCCTCGGCGTACGGCGGGACGCGCCCAGCCACCGTCCCGGCTGGTGGCAACTCGTGCCACTGGTCGCCGGTCTCCTCTGCGCGGTGCTGGCCGGCGTGCTCGGCAGGTCCGACCCGGGAATGCTCGCAGTACTTCTCTTTGCCGGCTCACTGGTACTGACCGGATTGGCCCTGCCGCTTGCACTCCCACCGCTCGGGCATGCTGCCGCGAGCCTGGTGGCCCGGCTGCCGCGTACCCCGGTCTGGCTGGAGCTGGCAGCTGCCCGGATCCGGCACGCGCCGGGCGTCGCGCCCCGACTGGTCGCCGCGCTGACCGTGATGATCTACGTGGTGGGGATGGGGTCGCTGGGGGTGGACCTGGTCGCCAACGACCGTGGCCTGGTGTCGGTGGCCGACCCCCGTGGTGCCGAGCTGTACCAGGTGTTGGACGCGGAGCAGGTCATCGTCGCCGACCTGCGGGCGGTCCCCGGCGTCCAGGTCATCGACCTGCGTAGTGTTCCGGCGACTGTGTCCGGCGGCCGGAGTTGGGTGCTGGTCGGCGACTGTGTCGACCTCACCGGCATGTTCCACCTCGGCACGGGCGAAACCTGTGTGGACGGTCGGACCTACCGGCTGGACATGGGCATGGGTGAGCCGGTGCTGGCTCCGGGGACCGAGGTGGTCACCGAGACCGGCGTACGGCTTCCGGCACCCGAGCAGGTGTTGCACCCGCGCATGCGATTCGACATGGCGTCGACCGGTGCGCTACTGATCACCCGGCAGGCGCCGGTTGCCGCCGCACTGGACGGGTTGTCACAGAGCTGGCCGATGGTGGTCGTCCCGGATCTGGCCACCGCCGACCGCGCCGCGCAGCTGGTCGCCACCCTGACACCGGCCGGCACCCTCGCCGGTGACTTCGGAATACGGCAGGGCTTCGACACCGATCTGCTGATGACCCTGCTGATTGTCGGATTGACGGTCAGCTTCACGCTCGGCGTCGGCGCGTTCGCCGCCGCCGCGGTCGACCGGACGATGGAGCGGCGACGAAACAACGGGACCCTCGCGGTGGTGGGCACCAGCCCGCGTGTCATCGCCGCCGGCGAGGTCGGCTTCGGTGCGCTGCCGCTCGTGATCGGGCTCGTCATGGCCAGCCTGGCCACGGTCCTGCTGGCCGGTACCCTCGCCAGCCTGCTCGGTGTCGGTACGGGACAGGTGCTCGACCGGATCGCCCCGACGTTGTGGCTGGCGGCCGGTGCGCTGGTGGTCGGGCTGGTGCTGCTCGCGGTCCCGGCGTGGCTCACCCAGCGGATCACCGCCGAACAGCTGCGCCGTCCCTGAGCTACCTGCCGTGGGGCGGTGCCGGCCGGTGTGCGTCGCCACCCGCCGCCTTCCGCCCCCGGTGTTCCGCCTGCCGGTGCGTCGCGCATCGGCAGGCGGAACCCTCCGCTCAGTGTGCCCAGCTTCAGTGTGCCCAGCTTCAGTGTGCCCAGCTGATGTTGCGACCAACCCGGGTGTAGTCCCTGGCCAGTTCGGCGTCGATCTGCTCGGCCCGTGTCTCGGTGAGCACGACGGTCGGTGTACGCCACTGGCGGGCCTCCACCATCCGCGCACGCAGCCCGGCCGGCGGATGGGAGGCGAACAGGGACACGTCGTCGCGCAGCGACAGTTGGCGCAGAATCGGCAGCCGGTCACGGTACGCGGCACGGGCCTCGTCGCCGGCCAGCCGCCAGCGGGCGGCACCGTGACCGGCCCGAGCCTCACGTCGTACCACTGTCTCGATGGTGTTCAACGCCAGGAACGCCTCCAGCAGCCGAACTGCGGCGGCGGAGCCGGCCGCCCGGGCGGCCAGTTCGTCGGCGAGGTACTCGGCGCGTTGGACATCGCGCAGGCCGATCCATACCAGCAGCAGGTGGGCACCGAACAACAGCCGGGACAGCACCCACTGCAGCATCTTGGCCAGGACCTCGCCGATCATCGCGGCGAACCCTGCGATGCTCCCATCCGCAACCGCACCGGTGTCGTCCGGTCGAACCAGGGCGGCCGCTGAGCCGAGTATGGTGAACGCCGGTTGGGTGAGTAGACCCCGGCGGATGTCACCGTTGACGAAGTGCCCCAACTCGTGGCCGAGCAGCGCAACCCGTTCCTGCGGACCCAACGAGCCCCACAGCGGTAGGCCGAGGCAGAGCACCCGGCGTCGCCGCAGCCCCACCGAGGTGGCGTACGCGTTGAACGTGTCGTCGACCGCAACCACGTCCGGTCGGGGCGCGCCCACCGCGTCCGCCACCTCGTCGATCAGTTGGTGCAGGGCCGGGGCGCGGTCCCGAGGCAGTACCTCGACCAGCGGATCGAGCCGGCCGAACCTGGGACGCAGCGCGATGGCCAGTCCCAGCGAGGCCGCCCCGAACAACGCCGCCAGCGACGGGAAGTGGTACGTCAGCAGCCACACCCCGAGCAGCGCGAGCGCGGCGACACCGGCCAGCAACAGTATCGATGCCGTGACCGTGACGATTCGCGCCAGACCCAACCCGGGACGGTCGAGGGGCTGCTTGGCCAACTCCGCGAACTGCCCGACGGTCAGCCGATAGGCCATCCGGTGCGTCCGGCGGTCGACCCACCGCCATCCCAGCTCGGGTGCACGACGGTCCGGCTCGTAGCGGTCGAGGTTCCATTCGCAGCGTGGACACCACGGCGTGGCTCCGGACAGGGAAACGGTGCCCGTGAAGCACCGTGCGCAGGAGGAGACGTCAGTCGGAGCGGTGGTTGTCACGCGTGAGTTCACGGGGGCAGATGTTGCACGATGTCGGTTCGTCGGCGGTACCGCCGTTCGGTCGACAACCGCCCGGTCACCGACTGTCCCGGTCACGCTGTCCGGTCGACAACTGCCCGGGACGGCTCGTACGGGGTGGCGGGCAGGTCGTACCGCAGATTTCTTTTCGGCGGGTCGGGGACCGGTTCGAGATGGGGTCAGAAGCTGCTCATATCGGTGAATCCCTTGTTGGCTAACGCAATCGTGTCGCCTCTGCCGTACTTACCGGATTCCGTAGCTGCGGAAACCGATCGGGTCTACTGTGGAAATCTTCCCGACTATTTGCGCGAATCGGTAGCGCGGGGTCGTTTCTCGGTGCACAGTGATTCCCATGAGCGACAGCGGACGTGGTACGCGGTACTTCTGGTGCCTGCGACACCACCGGGTGGAGACCGATGCGGACATGTGCCCCGCCAAATTCGTCTTCGGCCCGTACGCCTCAGCCTCCGACGCGGAGAACGCGCTACAGCGGGTGCAGGAGCGCAACGAAGCCTGGGAAGCCGAGGATGCCCGTTGGGCCGGGGAGGAGAGGTAGACCGGCGCGGCAAGAGCCCGCGTCGAGGAACTCGTCGTCTCGCCGGACGAGACGACCGAGAGCATGTCCCGCAAGGAGGGAACCTAGATGGCCGAAGCAAGTAAGGCCACCACCCGGCCGGCTGCCAGACCCACCGGCGCCCGGAAGACCACCGGTGCCAAGAAGGCGCCGATGAAGAAGTCCGCAGCGGCGAAGAAGACCGCCGCGGCGACGAAACGGGCCACCGGGGCGAGCGTCGCCAAGACCCCGGCCAAGAAGACGACGCCGACGACCGCCCGTACCGCTCGCAAGAAGGCGGTTTCGGCGACGACCTCCGGTAGGGCGGTAGCGGCCAAGAAGGCACCGGCGAAACGGGTCCCGGCCAAACAGGCGGAAACCGCGAAGAAGGTCGCTGCCAAGAAGGCTGCGGCGAAGCGGACCACCGCGAAGAAGACGATGGCCAAGCAGACCACGGCGAAGGAGGCGGCTGCCAAGAAGGCTGCGGCGAAGAAGACCATCGCGAAGAAGGCGACGACGAAGAAGACCACGGCGGCAGCCAAGAAGACCACCGCGGCCAAGAAGACAACCGTGGCGAAGAAGACGACAGCTGCGAAGAAGGCGACGGCCGCCAAGCAGACGACAGCGAAGCGGACCGCCGCGCGGAAGGTGGCGGCGACCCGTCCGGCTGCCGTACGTAAGACCGCATCGACAAGGACCGCTCCCGCGAAGAAGGCGACGACCGCGAAGTCCACGACGACCCGTAAGGCAGCTGCCAAGACGGCGACCGGTGGCGGCAGTGCGCGGAAGATGGCGCCGAAGCAGATCGGCACCCGCAAGGCAGCCACGCAGGTGGCTGCCCGGAAGATGACCGGCCGGAAGGCAGCGACCAAGCAGGTCGCTGCTCGACAGTCCCCGGCCCGCAAGGCGAGTCCGGCAGCGGCCCGGAAAGCCGTCGGCTGACCAGGCATCCCCGACGTGCTCAGATCAGCACGTAGCCGCAGCGATGCGGGCTACGTGCTGATCTGGTCTTTCCTGGTCCTGCCAGCCGCGCCGGTCCCAACTTCGCTCAGCGGTGCTCACCTGGCTGGCTGCCCCGGATGTTCGTGGCTGGCCGTGGCACGTCCCACACCGCGTACCGGCCCCGGGTTTGCAAGGATGATCCCATGGCATACGACGCGAGCACCCTGCCCGACGTTTCCGGGCTCACCGTGGGCATCATCGGCGGCACTGGTGACCAGGGACGGGGTCTCGCCTACCGATTCGCACGGGCCGGCCAGACCGTACTCGTCGGATCCCGGTCGGCGGAGCGTGCGGTGAGCGCGGCGCAGGAGATCGGCGCGCTGCCCGGGGTGCCGTCACCCACCGTCATCTCGGGGGGCGACAACATCGACGTGGCGACCCGCGCCGACGTGGTCATCATCGCCGTGCCGTGGGACGGGCATGCCGCCACGCTTTCGGCGCTTCGCGAGCCACTGGCCGGCAAGGTGGTCGTCGACTGCGTCAACCCGCTCGGCTTCGACGGTCAGGGGCCGTACGCCCTGCAGGTCGAGGAGGGCAGCGCGGTGCAGCAGGCCGCGACCCTGCTGCCGCAGTCCCGGGTGTGCGCGGCGTTCAACCACGTCAGCGCTCCGCTGCTGGCCGACCCGACGATCGACCGGATCGACCTCGACGTGCTGATCTGCACGGAGGAGCGGGAACTCGTGGGGATCGTGGCCGGGCTCGCCGCGCTGATTCCCGGCATGCGCGGCATCTATGCCGGTCGGCTGCGTAACGCCCACCAGATCGAGGCGTTCACCGCCAACCTGATCGCGATCAACAAGCGCTACAAGGCGCACGCCGGGATCCGGGTCACCGACCTCTGATCGTCGGAGCCAACCGTCGTCGACCGGCCCGCCCTTCCGCCTGACCGGCGGACTCTTCGTCTGACCGGCGGACCTGCGGTCGACCGGCCGACTATCTGTCCGGCCCGGCGGCCCAACGGTGCCTGATCGCCGTGATCAGGGAGCCGACATCGCGACGCGCTGACGGCACGCGCGAGTCGCTCCCCGATCACGGGGATCATGGCGGGGTCAGAAGGTGTGTTCGGCGGCGGGGAACTGGCCGTCACGTACCTCGTCCGAGTAGCGGCGTGCGGCGTCGGCCAACGTACCGGCCAGGTCGGCGTACCGCTTCACGAAGCGGGGTGCCCGGCCGCCGCGAAGACCCGCCATGTCCTGCCAGACCAGCACCTGCGCGTCGGTGTCCGGTCCGGCGCCGATACCGATGGTGGGGATGGGCACCTCGTGGGTGATCCGCTTGGCCACCTCGCCCGGCACCATCTCCAGCACCACTGCGAACGCGCCGGCCTCGGCCACCGCCCAGGCGTCGGCCAGCACCTCCTCGGCAGCCTCGCCCCGACCCTGTACCCGGTACCCGCCCAGGGTGTGCTCACTCTGCGGGGTGAAGCCGATGTGCGCCATCACCGGGATGCCGGCACCGACGAGCGCGGAGATCTGGTCGGCGCACCGCCGGCCGCCCTCCAGCTTCACCGCGTGGCAGCCGCCCTCCTTCATGAACCGTACCGCCGTCCGCAGCGCCTGGGCTGGTCCCTCCTCGTACGAGCCGAACGGCAGGTCACCGACGACCAGTGTCTGCTTCGTCGCCCGTACCACCGCGCGGACCAGGGGGAGTAGTTCCTCGGCGGTCACCGGCACGGTGGTCTCGTAGCCGAAGACGTTGTTGGCCGCCGAGTCGCCGACCAGCAGCACCGGAATCCCGGCCTGGTCGAAGATCGACGCGGTGTACTGGTCGTACGAGGTGAGCATCGCCCAACGCTGGCCGCGCTCCTTGGCGGCGGCCAGATCACGGGTACGCACCCGTCGGGTCGCCGGCCCGCCGTACAGTGTCGGCACCTCGGTCGGGGCAGGGGCGATTCCGGATTCGGACATGACTGTCTCCTCTCGCCTCGAGGCCGCGCTCGCGGTCCCCGGGTTCTGCGCTGATCGTCGCACCGGTCGGGCGGCGGTTGGCAGAGTCGAGTGGAAGTTCTCACACTCCGTACGGAAGGGGGCATCCCGCCGCCGGTTCGGCGACCAGGTCAGGAGCTGTGCTCACGCCACCGGTTGGTGATCGGCAACCGCCGGTCCCGCCCGAACGCCTTGATGGACGTCTTGGTGCCCGGTGCGGACTGTCGGCGCTTGTATTCGGCGAGGTCGACCATGCGTAGCACCCGGTCCACCACGGCCGGGTCGTGGCCCGCCGCGACCAGTCCATCACGACCCAGGTCACCGTCGACGTAGCCGATCAGGATCGGGTCCAGCACGGAATACTCGGGCAGCGTGTCGCTGTCCAGCTGCCCCGGGCTCAGCTCGGCGCTGGGCGGCTTGCCGATCGAACTCTCCGGGATCGGTGGCTGCTGCCCCCGACGCGCCGCGTCGTCGTTACGCCAGCGGGCCAGTTTCCAGACCAGCGTCTTCCACACGTCCTTGATCGGGTTGAACCCGCCCACCGAGTCGCCATAGAGGGTGGAGTAGCCGACCGCCAACTCGCTCTTGTTACCGGTGGTGAGTACGAGGTGCCCCTCCTGGTTCGACAGCGCCATCAACAACACGCCGCGTACCCGGGCCTGGAGGTTCTCCACCGCCAGACCGGAGAGCGAAAGGTTGGCCAGGAACGTGTCCACCATCGGCTGGATCGGCTCCACCCGGTAGTCCAGTCCGGTCCGCCTGGCCAGGTCGGCGGCATCGTCGCGGGAGTGCTGGGACGAGTGCTGGCTCGGCATCGAGACACCCGCCACCCGTTCGGGACCGAGCGCGTCGACCGCGATCGTCGCGGCGACGGCCGAGTCGATGCCGCCGGAGAGGCCGAGCACCACCGACGGGAAACCGTTCTTGTTGACGTAGTCGCGCAGACCGACGACCAGTGCCTGCCAGACCTCGGCCTCGTCGGTGACCGGTTCCTCGACACCGCCGACGGCTGGTGGTCCGGCCGGGGCGGGCAGCGATTCGCTGATCGTCATCCGACTGATCCGCATTCCGTCGGCGATCTCGTCCGCACCCGGCCGATCACTGACCGAGGAGGCGGTGGCGGTCTCCGCCGCCGGCAGGTCCAGGTCGTGTACGAGCAGGTGCTCGACGAAGCGGGGACCCCGGGCCAGCAGGGTGCCGTCCGCTGCGACGATCATCGAGTCGCCGTCGAAGACCAGTTCGTCCTGACCACCGACCATGTTGACGTACGCCACGGTTGCCCCCGCCTCGGCGGCGCGGCGACGCACCAGCGGCAGGCGCACGTCGTCCTTGTTCAGCTCGTACGGCGAGCCGTTGACGCTGACGACCAGTCCGACGCCGGCCTCCCGGGCGGCGGCGAACGGACCGCCGGCCTGCCAGATGTCCTCGCAGATCGTCAGCGCGACGTCCACCCCGCCGAGGCGTACCACGTTCAGGGTGTCGCCGGAGACGAAGTAGCGGTCCTCGTCGAACACGCCGTAGTTGGGCAGGTGGTGCTTGAAGTAGCTGACCACCACCCGACCCCCGTGCAGTACGGCCAGCGCGTTGCGCGGCCCCTTGCCCTCGATCGCCCGGGAACTGGTCCGGGGCGGCCCGTCCGCGTCGAGGTAGCCGACCAGCACCGCCACGTCACCGAGGTCGTCGGCGGCCAGGTCGGCCGCCAGTTGGTGCAGCGTGGCCCGGGAGGCGGCCACGAAGGACTCCCGGAAGACCAGGTCCTCCACCGGATAGCCGGTCAGCATCATTTCGGGGAAGACGACGATCGGCGCACCCGCGTCGGCGGCGGTACGGGACCACCGGCGGACCAGCGCGGCGTTGCCGGACAGATCACCAACGGTCGGGTTGACCTGGGCGAGAGCGATGCGCAAGGTCGGCATGGCCTCATCTTGCCGTACCGGCTCAGGACCGCTGGACGGCCCTTGGCGAATGGCATTCGTAGACCGGACGGTAGGGATGCCGCCCCGCACAGCGGGACCCACCGTGACCGGCGTAACGTCGGCGTAACGAGGTCAGTGGAGACTGGTCCGTCAGGCTGCCCGCAGCCGGTCCGGGCCGGGCAGACGTGTGGCGAGGGGTTGAGGTGGACCGTCAGCAGGAGTTCGTACTCCGCACGCTGGAAGAACGTGACATCCGTTTCGTCCGGCTGTGGTTCACCGACGTGCTGGGCACGCTCAAGAGCGTCTCGGTTGCGCCGGCCGAACTGGAGGCCGCGTTCGCCGAGGGCATCGGGTTCGACGGTTCGGCGATCGAGGGCTTCGCCCGGGTCTTCGAGTCCGACATGGTCGCCATGCCCGATCCGACGACCTTCCAGGTCTTCCCGTTCGAGGGCGGGGTGAGCGGGGAGAGCGCCCGGATGTTCTGCGACATCCTGCTCCCCGATGGCAGCCCGTCCTGGGCCGACCCGCGTCATGTGCTGCGCCGGGCACTGTCCCGGGCCGCCGAGAAGGGCTTCACCTTCTACACCCACCCCGAGATCGAGTTCTTCCTGTTGGAGGATCTTCCCGCCGACGGGTCCATACCGGTCCCGGTCGACACCGGTGGCTACTTCGAGCACACCACCCACGCGGTGGCCCGGGACTTCCGCCGGCAGGCGGTCCTGGCGCTGGAGCGGATCGGGATCTCGGTGGAGTACAGCCACCACGAGGTGGCCCCCGGCCAGCAGGAGATCGATCTGCGCTACGCCGACGCGCTCACCACCGCCGACAACATCATGACCTTCCGGCACGTGGTCAAGGAGGTGGCACTCTCCACCGGCGTACGGGCATCCTTCATGCCCAAGCCCTTCACCGACCAGCCGGGCAGCGGCATGCACACCCACCTGTCGCTGTTCGAGGGGGAGCGCAACGCCTTCCACGACGCCGGTGACCCGTCGAAGCTGTCCAAGGTCGCCCGGTCGTTCATCGCCGGGCTGCTCACCCACGCCCGCGAATACACCGCGGTGACCAACCAGTGGGTCAACTCGTACAAGCGGCTCTTCCCGCAGGCGCTGCCCGACCGGATCACCGAGTCCCCGGCGTACGTCTGCTGGGGCCACCTCAACCGGTCCGCGCTGGTGCGGGTGCCGGCGTACGGCAAGCCGAACTCCGCCCGGGTGGAGGTCCGCTCGCTCGACTCGGCCGCCAACCCGTACCTGGCCTTCGCCGTCATGCTCGGCGCCGGGCTCAAGGGCATCGAGGAGGGCTACGAGCTGCCGCCGGGGGCCGAGGACGACGTGTGGTCGCTGTCCAACGCCGAGCGCAAGGCGATGGGGTACGAGTCGCTGCCGGAGGACCTGGCCGAGGCGATCGACGTGATGGCCGGTTCGGAACTGGTCGCCGAGGTGCTCGGGGAGCACGTCTTCGACTTCTTCCTGCGTAACAAGCGGGCCGAGTGGGAGCAGTACCGCCGGGTGGTCACCCCGTACGAGCGGGAGCGCTATCTGGCACTCTGAGCCGATGTTCGATCTTCCTCTCGGCGATCACGCCGTGTTGCGTCCGCTCGAGCCGTGGCAGGCCGAGGAGTTCGCCGCCCACCTGGACCGGGCCCGGGAGCACATTGCACCCTGGGTGGGCCGCAGCTTCCTGGCCACCGATGTGGCCGGGGCCCGTGAGGTCCTGCGCCGGTACGCGGACGGGCAGGCCCGCGACGATGCCCGGATCTATGGGATCTGGCTCGACGGGGTCCTGGTCGGGGGCACCATGTTCGTGTCCCTGGACTCGGCGCGCGGGGTGTGCGAGGTGGGCTGCTGGCTGGAACCGGCGGCGGAGGGCCGGGGGCTGATCACCCGGGCGATCACGCACCTCATCGACTGGGCGGTCGACGTACGGGGGATCGCCCGGGTGGAGTGGGTGACGACACCGGACAACGCCCGTAGCCGCAACGTGGCGAAGCGGCTGGGCATGAGCCTCGACGGCGTGTTGCGGCAGAGCCTGCCGCCCACCGTCGACGGGGTACGGCGGGACCGGGAGATCTGGTCGGTGCTGGCCGACGAGTGGCGTACCCGTGGGGAACGCCCGGCTGTTGGCACAGTCCGGGCGCCCCACGTCACAGACCGGGCACCGCGCTAGCCGACGGCGAGACTTGCCGTCACCTGGTTCAGTTCGGGTTCGGCGGGCAGGCTGTCCATGAACGAGCTCACCGAGAAGACCGCTCGGCCGGGGCCCGCCGGTCCGTAGCCGGGCGGGCTGGACAGGCCGTTTTCCTCCATGATCGCGCGGTAGACCTCGAGTAGCCGGACGTGGTACTCGAGCGGCGCTCCTTGGGGGTTGGTTCTGCCGAGCGGGGTGGTCGGCTCTGGGCACCAGGTGGTGAACCGTGGCGTGATCCCTCGTGACATGAAGTACCGAAGCCCTTCGGCGGTGGATTCGATCGCTTCGCTCACGCTGGTGAAGCCGTGCGGGGCGGCCATCTCGACGCCCGCCACGAAGTTCGGGATGACATTGCGCGGCCCGAAGACCTCGGCGGAGTCGAGGATGCGGCGGTGCCATTCCTCCCGGCCGACGTAGCGCTCCTTGCCCGGGCAGTAGAGTTCGAACAGCCGCTTGTCCCACACCTCGTAGTTGGGGTGGTAGATGCGGATGCCGTAGTCGCGGAAGCGTTGCACATCGGCGCGGGGCAGCGCCTGGGCGACCACCTTTCCGATCCACCGTCCCGGGAAGCGTTCCTCGATTGCCTGGGCGTAGCGGCCGTAGAAGTCGGCCTCCGCCAGCCCGCCGACGTGGGAGGTGATGCTGCCGCCGGTGAGGGTGTAGGCCTGGGATGCCTTTTCGGTGTCGTGCTTGTTGATGATCTCCAGGGCCTCCAGCACCTCGTCGACGGGCTTGACCCCGGTGTAGGGGCGGCCAGCCTGCTTGTGCTGACGCCAGTTGTGGTTGATGTCGCAGTACTGGCATTCCTCCTTGGCCCCGAAGTACTGGCAGACCCGGAACGCGGTCAGGTAGATGAGGTAGCCCCACTGGATGGTCGGGGCGACTTCCATGACCGATTTTCCGTTGGCGAGGGTGTGCCGGTAGTAGTCCGGCATCGGCGGGAGCCCGACTTCGGCGATCGGCCGGTCGTCCAGGAACAGGCGTAGCCGGCCGTCACCGTCGTTCTTGACACGGTACGGCGAACTGGGGTTGGTGCGGACCGACACCACGGTACGGCGCAGTCCGTACGGTCCTCCGGTGAGCACGATTTCCTCAGGTGGCCGGCGCAGCGCGGCGGTGCCCAACTCCGGCAGGGTCCGGTGGTCGAATGAGAAGATGAAGTACGACTTCGGCTTGACGTCACCGTTCTCGTTGTCGGTCAGGGCCGAGTCGTCGAAGGCCATCCCGCCGCGCAGCAGGTCCTCCTTGATGACCGCCTCACGCGGCACGTGCGGGAAACGGCTCATCAGGTCCTCGACGAGATCAGTACGCGATGGCATGCGCCCCTCCGGAGCAGGGTTTTCGAAAGGCCTCAACGGTCACGGCAGGTTCAAGGTAGCGCGGTCGCCCGCGTTGGGGCCTGTGGTGGCGACGTGACGAAACTCCTGCGGTGACAGACGAGTCGGCTGCTGCCCGGTCCACGGAACACCTTGAGCGCTGAAGCGACGACGAGTGTCGCATTACCGACCCGTACGAGATGCAACTGCTTGCCGAGGCCAGCCTCGATGCTCTCGGTCACCAGCTATTTACCGCTCCTTGATCCACGTCACGACGTTAGAACCTCAACCGGACTTCACGTCAATCCCTGCGGGACGGCGCCCTGATGCCCCGCGCCTATCGGCCGTTCGCGGACTTGATCTCAAGGCCGGTTGCGGTCTTGGCCTCCGCACTATGACCGCAGCATCGCCACGACTGTCAGTAGCGATCATCGGAGCCGGCCCGGCCGGCATCTACGACGGTGACATTCTCATCAAGGCCGCCGAGGCGGCCACGGTCGACATCTTCGATCGCTCGGCCAGCGGGGTGATCAGGTCGGAGGTACGAACATCCGCCGCATCGCGATCAACCCGCGCAGCTTCTACTCAACCGCCGGCCCGCTCACCACACTGCCGGCGACGGCGCACGGGTGGATCAGGAGATCTGGTCGGTACTCGCCGACCAGTGGCGATGCCGTGACGCAAGTCAAGTTTCGGGTAGCCGCTGATCAGCTGACCAGGTTTGAGCGTTGGCCCTCACGGAACGCCGTAAGGCCGGTCTTGAAGTCCTGTGCCGAAGGGACGAACAACACCGACTCGTCCGGGGCGACGTAGACCTTGCCGCCACCGCGTACCGCGTGCACCACAGCCACGCCAAGGTTGTTCGGCAGCTCGATCACGTTCGACACCGGGTCCGCCAGCCGCTTCGTGAACTACACCTTACCCACCTCGATCAGGCGATTACTGTTCGACAATCCCATGGAAAAGCGTTTCTCTCTTGCGATCCGGAGTCATGCGATCAACCGGTAACGACCGCGATGATCCTGGTGCCGGGGGCGAAGTTGTCCCGGGCCGCCAGGTCGAAGATGCCGAACATCATTTTGGCGACGTAGATCGGATCCAGCCTCAGTCCATGCCGTTCGGCGAAGTCACTGGCGAACTCCGTCAGCTGCGGAGTCGTCTTGGCGTAGCCGCCGCCGTGGTAGCCGTACTCGATGCGCCAGTTGTCGGAGCAGCGGCCGTAGGTCCGCGTCTGGAGCCGGGTGACCTCGTCGGCCAGGAACTCGCCACCCTTGAGTGCCGAGAAGCCGATCGCCCGCTGGTGGGGGCCGAGCCCGGCGGCGATGCCGGCGAGGGTGCCGCCGGTGCCGACCGCACAACAGATGACGTCGAACGTCTCGTCGATCTCGGTGGGCAGTTCGGCGCAGCCGCGTACCGCCAGGTGGTTGCTGCCGCCCTCGGGCAGCAGGTAGAAACGCCCCCAGTCCCGGCGCAGGGAGTCGATGACCGCCGGGGTGTGCTTGGCCCGGTAGGTGCTCCGGTCAAGATAGGTCAACTGCATACCCCGACCCACCGCGTACGCCAGCGAGGGGTTCAACGGCAGATGCTCCTCGCCCCGGATCACCCCGATGGTGGCGAAGCCGAAGTGGTGCCCGGCTGCGGCGGCGGCCCGGATGTGATTGGAGTACGCCCCACCGAAGGTCAGCAGGGTGTCGTGCCCCTGTTCGGCGGCTGCCGCCAGGTTGTGCTTCAACTTCCGCCACTTGTTGCCCGGCAGTTCCGGGTGGATCAGATCATCCCGCTTGAGCAGCAGCCGGATCCCGGCCGCGTCGAGCCGGTCGTCGCGTACCTCCAACAGGGGCGAGGGCAGTTGGAGGGTGACCGTCGTCGGTAGCTGCTGCCCGGGGTCCATCCCTACAGCATGGTGGTTCGGTGCCGCCCGGGAAACGTTGGGCGGCACCGGTTGATTGGTGGTTCGGTACCGCCCGATGGTTCTGGGGCGGTACCGGTGATGTTTTGGTGGTTCGGTGTCACCCGGGAAACCGCCGGGCGACACCGGTTGATTGGTGGTTCGGTGTCACCCGGGAAACCGCCGGGCGACACCGAACCGGATCTCACTTGTCGGTCGTACCCTCCGGGCCGTGGTTCGGGCCACCGTGGCCGCGACCGCCGGGGCCGCCGGGGCCGGGCAGGACCCCAGCCTCGTACGCCTTGACGATGGCGTCGGCCTGCTCCTGGGTGAGCTTGCCGTCCTTGACGGCCTGGTCCAGCCGCTCCTTGAACTGGGCCTGCCGGTCGGCCTTGTCCTCGCCGTCGCGGTTCTTCCAGTCGCCGCGCTTCTCCTGAGCCTCGGACTTCCGCTGCTCATGGATCTTGTCCAGCGCAGCCTGGACCTTGTCCTTCGAGACGCCCAGCTCGGTGGCCAGTGCTTCCGCCAGTTCGTTCTGCCGCTCGGTCCGGCGCTGCTCGTGCTTGTCGCCCTCGGTGGTGGTGCTGGACGCCGACGGTGTAGGTGTCGCGGAACCGCCGCCCTGGGCGAGCGCGACGGTCGGCGCGGCTACCCCCACCGCGAGTACACCCGCTGCGGCCAGCCCAACGAGCGTCGTCTTCTTCGAGATCGGCCTAGGCATGGAACCTCCATTGGTCACTTACCGTGTGGGACTCGATCGACCTTGGCTCGGTGTTCTGTGCCCAGCCCATGCCGAGCCTGTCAGGAGCCTGAAAATCATGGGGCTGTTGGAGGTGTTATGTCCCGTATTGGGGCGGAGGGGTGCTGGTCTGTTGGTTCATCACACCGTGGTGAGCAGGGCGGTCGGGGCAGCCGTGCCCGGGCGGCCGGATGATCGGTTGCCCCGTACCGACATGCTTGTGCTGAACCTCCCCTCCCGTCCAGATCGATAGGAGCAGCGCCGGTGCCCAGGATGCTCAGCTACACCGAGGCCGCCCGCCTGCTGGGCGGCCAGCAGAGCAGGGTGGTCGACGCCCTCGACACGTTGACCGGCGGTGCCATGCTCGGTGCCTCGGTGGCCGTACCAGCGGTGTTGAGTCTGTTCGACGCGCGGGTCGAGTTCATCCGACTCAGCCACCAACTGGTCCGCAATCTCGCCGAGCGGCGCAGCGGCCTGTCCCGGTACAGCCGGACCGAACGCCTGGCCGCAGCGCACCGGGTCATCGTGGTCACCGCCTTCTTCGAAGCCCTCGCCGAGGCGGATCTGCCGTTCCGGTTCAAGGACCTGAAGCTGACCGAGCGGGAACAGGTGGCGATCGCCGGAGCACATGGCCAGGACAACCAGCCCCTCATGCGGGCCTTCTTCGTCGAGGGCGTCCCGTCGCCGGGGCCGCAGCAGCCGTACGAGCAGTTCCGGGCCGTACTCGATGGCTACTACCGGATGGTGGTGGCCCGGTTCGGTAGGTTCGTCACCGGTCTGGCCGCCTGGGACTGGCTGAGTCGGGGCGACCAGGACCGGTTCCAGGCGATCCTCGAATCCGTACGGTCGCGGGCCGTCGAACGGCACCAGGACCTGTTGGGCAAACTGGCCAGCGACTTTCCCGAGGTGGCGTTCTGGGCAGCACTGCGGGAGCACGAGGGCACCCGGGCCGAGGTACGTCAGCTCGCCAGGTCGTTCGTCGGACTTGAGCGGCTGCTGAGCGGCATCTCCACCGGCACGCTGCCGGACGAGCGGCGAGCCGGATTGGCACGGGCGTACACGGCGGCCCTGGCCCGGCCGATCATCTCCTCCGGTGACGTACCAGTGGGCCTGCGGGTGCCGACGCTGGGTGAGGCGTACCTGCCGCCGCTGTGCCGGGTCGCCGAGGTGCGGCCGGGTGCCCGACCGAGCGACGAGTCCTGGTGGGCGGGCCAGCCCGTCCGCGACGACCTGCCGGAGTTCCTGACCGGCTACCTCACCTCGCCCGGTGCCACCCAGGCTCCGCTGCTGGTGCTCGGCCAACCCGGCTCGGGCAAGTCGGTGCTCACCCGGGTGCTGGCCGCCCGCCTGCCGGCGGCGGACTTCCTGCCGGTCCGGGTGGTGCTGCGCGACGTACCGGCCGCCGCCGAGCTACAGGACCAGATCGAGTACGCCGTACGCGACGCGACCGGTGAACGGCTGGACTGGCCGGCGCTGGCTCGGTCCGCCGGGGATGCCCTGCCGGTGGTGCTGCTCGACGGCTTCGACGAGTTGCTACAGGCCACCGGGGTGAGCCAGACCGACTACCTGAGCCGGGTGGCGAGGTTCCAGCGTCGCGAGGCGGACCAGGGACGGCCGGTGGTGGTCGTGGTGACCAGCCGGACCAGCGTCGCCGACCGGGCCCAGCCGCCCGAGGGCACGACTGCGGTACGGCTGGAGCCGTTCGACGAGCGGCGGGTGGCTGACTGGCTGGCCACCTGGAACGCCGTGAACGCCGACTACTTCGACACCTGCGGTATGCGTCCGCTGGAACTGCCGACCGTGCTGGCCCATTGGGAGTTGGCCGAACAGCCGCTGCTGTTGCTGATGCTGGCGCTCTACGACGCCGACGGCAACGCGTTGCGTTCGGCCGGGACACTGCGTCAGGACGAACTCTACGAACGGCTGCTGCGCCGGTTCGCCCGTCGGGAGGTGACCAAGCACCGTCCGGGACTACCGGAGCGGGACCTGAACCGGGCGGTCGAGGACGAGTTGCGCCGCCTGTCGGTCGTCGCCTTCGCGATGTTCAATCGCAACGCCCAATGGGTGACCGAGGCGCAACTGGAGAGCGATCTGGCGGCCCTGCCCTTCGGCTCACCGACGGCTGCTGCCAGCCCGACCGTTGACCTTCGGGCGCCACTGCGCCCTGCCGAGATCGTCCTCGGCCGGTTCTTCTTCGTGCACCGGGCGCAGGCTTCGCGTGACGACAGTCGATTGGAGACGTACGAGTTCCTGCACGCCACCTTCGGCGAGTTCCTGGTGGCCCGGCTGGTCTGGCAGGTGTTGGCCGACATCGTCGCCCGGGAGGCGGCAGCCACCATGTCGTTCGGCGGTGAGCCGGTCGACGACGACCTGCTGCACGCGCTGCTGTCGTACGGGGTGCTCAGCGGGCGGATGCCGATCGTCGGCTTCCTCCGGGTGTTTGCCTCCAGGCTGGACGACAAGCGACGGGGCGACCTCACCGACCTGCTGGTACGGCTGTTCCAGGCGGCGCACCACACGCGACCGGGTCGCCGCTGTGACAGCTACCAGCCCCGGCCGTTGCCCGTGCCGGCCCGGCACGCCGCCTACAGCGCCAACCTGCTGCTGCTGGCGGTCTGTGTCGCCGGCACCCTCCATGGCAGCACGCTGTATCCGGGCCGCAACGTGGTGGCCTGCTGGCACCGGGAAACCCTGCTGTGGCAGTCCCAGTTGACCGGTGAGGACTGGAACAGCCTGGTGGAGATGCTGGTCCTGGAACGGCTGGCGTTCGACGACGACCGTGGTGGTCGGGACATCGCTCTCAGGACGATCCTCTCCGTGGAGCCGGACCAGATCGCGGTACCGCCGGTCGATCCGCTCTGGACGTACGACTTCCCGCCGGACTGGCGCAAGACCGTGCAGCACTTCCAACGGTCCGGCCAGTTCTTTCCGAGCCTCGTCCGCAAGGCGCACTTCCAGTGCGCGATCGACGGCGACATCCTGGTGCACACCCTGGAACCGTTGGCGTCGGTGTTCCCCGTTGCCAGCAGCAACTTCGTCGGGGAGGGGCCAGGCCAGGCCGCGTCGGTGGCGAACATGGTGGTCACGCTGCTGCTGGCGCCGCTGCTGCCGTTCACCGAAGAGCAGCGTTTCCGCCTGTACCTGGACTGCATCGACGCGGTGATCGACGGCTGGCCGGAAGGTTCGACCAGCGTGCACATTCTGGGGCTCTGCTTCGATCGCCTCGCCACCGACCAGGACATGCCGGCGGAACTGGCCATCGAGATCGTCGACCGGCTGGCGCCATCCGCTGTGGTGGATCAGCAACTCCGCTGTGCACTGAGTTTCCTTGGCCGGGACCGGGCCACGGATGAGCGGATCACCAGTCTGATGTTGAAGCTCCTCTCCGGGAACCGGGTCACGCCCCGCCTGGCCGTCGAGGCGCTCGTCCGGGTGGCCGAGACCGGTGGTCTCCGCGCCACCGACTCTCCGGACGTGGTCGTCCCCTGGGAGGACTGGCCCGACCTGAAAATCCGCTACGACCGGGCGGTCAGCCACTCGCGCGCACCCGCCGGTCGGGCCGACTAGCGGGCGGGGGCGCCCAGCGGTGCCAGGTCCCACATCAGGAGGTGGGTGTCGAAACAGCCGATCAGGGTACGGCCGTCGGCGCCGAATCGGATGTCAGGCCCCTTGAACTGGACCGGGAGGCTGGAGTAGTAGTCGGCCACGTTGTCGATGATCGCCGCGGCCGGCTCGCGGGTGGCGACATTCCAGAGTCGAAGGGTGGTGCCGCCCAGGCTGGCCAGCGTACGACCGTCCGGACTGAATGCGACGGCAGCCACCGTATTGGTGTGACGGCCGTTGAACTCCCCGATCTTCTTGCGATCGGCGACGTCCCAGAGGGCCACCCGGCCGTCGACCCCTCCCACGGCCAGGGTGCGGCCATCGGGGCTGAAGGTGACCGGTGCACCAGGATCGTTGAGCGGAATACCGTCGTACGGTGCGCCGCGCAGCACTGCCAACCGCTTCCGGGAGGCGACGTCCCACAGCAGGGTCGTGCCCTGACCACCGTCGGTGGCCATTGTGCGCCCGTCCGGGCTGAACGCGACGTACTTGATCGCGGCGGCGTTGTCGCTGTCGATCCGGCCCAGGCTTCGGCGTCGATTCGGGTCCCACAGTCGTACCGAGGAGCCGGGACCGTCGCAGACTGCCAACAGCTTCGCGGTCGGGCCGTAGGCGAGGCAGGACGTCCAGAAGGCGTCGCTGAGCGTGCCACCGGAGGTTTGGTGGGGGAGGCCCCATACGCGAACCGCTGCGCTGGTCAGCCCATCGGCGGCGGTGATCAGCGTACGACTGTCCGGGCTGAACGTCGCGTTCCAGTAGGCTTCGCCCCCCACGTCGACCGGGTCACCGATCTGCTTCAGCGTGGACGCGTCGTAGAGGCGTACCGACTTCCGCCGGACGGCGGCGATGAGCTTGCCGTCCGGGCTCAGGGTGACGTGCCGGACCGCGTCGCTGTTGCCGCCGTCGTCCGGCACCGCCACCCGACGTGGTTCGGGCAGGACCGGCGGTCCGGCCGGCGTCGTCGGGCTGAGGCTGGCGGCGGTCGTGGGAGTGCCCGTTCCCGTGCCGCCGGTACCGGTGCCGCCGCTACCGTTCCGGTCGGGCAGCAGCGCAACCAGACCGGTGGTACCCAGGGAGAGCACCAGGACGCTCGCGGCCACGACGACCCAGCGGGTACGGCGACTCCGGCGGTCGTCACGCGGGGCGACCGGTGCCGGTCCGGGTGCTGACGGGCGCGGCTCGGCAGCCGATGGGAGCGGATAGGCAGCCAGTGGACGCGGCTCGATTGCCGGCACTGCGGGAAATGACGGTGGCGTAGGGGACACCGGTGGTGCGGGGGACGCCGGTGGCGCCGGTGGGGTCGCCAGCACCGGCGACGGCAGCGGTCGGGCATGCAGGCTGCCCTCGGCCACGACGAGTTCGGGCTGCTCGACGACGGTGGGGGCGATGCCCAGCCGCTGATGCAGCAAACTTGCCGCAAGCGGCATACGGCTCGCCCCGCCGACGAGGAACAGCCCGGCCAGGTTCGTCGGTTCGATGCCCACGGTGGCCAGCAGCGACCGGGTGATGTCGACCGTACGGGCGAGCACCGGCAGTGCCAGCTGCTCCAACTGCTCGCGTGGCAGGGGCGCGTCATCGTCGAGGAAGGGAATGTGCACCAGCGTGGAGGCGGTGCGTGACAGTAGTTCCTTGCCGGTGCGTACGTCGTCCCACAGGGCGCGGCTGGCGCGTCGATCGGCCCGTGTCTCAGGCTGGACGAGCCGGCCCCAGGCCGCCGGGTCACGCCCCGCGTAGGTCCGCCCGAGGCTGGCCACGATCGCGGCGTCGATGTCGAGGCCGCCCGCGTCCGGCAGCCCGTCGCTGGCCAGCACCTCGAAACCGTCCCGGGTACGGCGTACCACCGAGGCGTCGAAGGTACCGGCGCCGAGGTCGTACACCAGGGCGTGGGAGTCGACCGGCAGGCGGTTGCCGGCCATCGTGGCGAAGTAGCTGGCCGCAGCCACCGGCTCGGCCACCAGGACCGCCGTGGGAAACACCTGCTGTGCGGCGGTGAGGAGCCGGTGCCGCCGTTGCGGACCCCAGCCGACCGGGCAGGTGATCACCGCCGGGGGTGGGGATTCGCCAGCGGGTGTTGCCTCTGCCGCGACCCGGCGCAGTACGGCCGAGACCATCCGTTCAACGGGTACGGCGACACCGCCGAGGAGCACCGAATCGTCGTCGATGCATCGCTTTGGGTACGGCTCGAAGCACTCCGGCCGAGTCCGAGCGGCGTGTACGGCATCGCGGCCGACCACGAGATACTGGCCGGGCTCGGCGTAGACTCCCGACGGCAACACCGGTGAGCCGTCGAAGAGCAGTGGTCGTAGCCGTCCGTCCGGCCAGGCCAGGATGGCGGTGGTGTTCGACGTGCCGAAGTCGATGCCCAGCCGGAACCCGCCGATGCCCACGAAGCAACGATACGGCCAGTTGTCCGCTCGGTGTGATCGGTGCTGATCCGCCTGGCTGACCGGCGAATCCAGTTTGGACATACGGTTTTCTGGCTGGGGGCCGGCCGTCCATGGCCGTTGCGGGGCCCGGCTCAGGATGACTGGATCACGCCGGCGAGGTAGCCGTACCGGATCCGAAGCTGGTCGATCGCCGCGCGATCGTGGTGCCGTAGGGCTTCGGCGACCTCCTCGGGTGGTACGACGACACCGGCGTTGAGCATCCGGTGACCTGCCATGATCAGGACGAAGCTCAGCAGGTAGGTCACGACGCCGGCGACGATCATCGCGAGGTAGAGCCACAGGGTGAGCGTCTCGATGTCGCGGTCGTAGTCGAAACCCCAGACCGGGTCGGTGCCGAGCACCGGAAGCGTGATTCCGAACAGACCCAGGAACGGTAACCAGGTGATCCACGATGCGCTGTGTCCGTGCCGGGCGAACCAGGGGTGCCGGCAGGCGAACGTGACCCAGAGGGCAGCGTTGGCGATGAGGAAGAGCGCCTGCACCAGGATGCACAGCTTCGACCACCAGGGCAGGTCGCCGAACGCCATCGGTGTGGCGGCTACGCCCGCCACGCCGATGGCGGCGCACGCCACCGCGATGAACGTACAGAGCCAGCGCTCGACCGGGCTGCCCGTCCTGGCACTGGCGTACGGCGGCTCGATCGGCCCCGGACCGGAGTCGCCCTCGCCCGGTGCCCGGAACCGTTCGGGGTTCTCGGCAAATCGTTGCCCGACGAGCCGGCGGTGCAGGAAGACCCGGGTGTCGTCGTCGGGGGCGGCCGGGTCGAACCAGACGTCGAACTCGTTGCCCTCGACCGGTGCCCAGCAGGGGTAGTCGGTGATGCGGATCGTCGCCTCCCGGGTGCCCTGTCCGGTCGACCAGAAGAGGGTGAGAACGAAGATGGGCAGGGCGTCGAGCCAGGACCCGGTGTGTTCGACACGGGCCACCGTCGCGACGGTGTGGGCACCGTGGTCGACGACGTCCTGGAGCCGGTGCTGCGATTCGCTGAGCCAGAGCCGGGCAGTGCCGACCTGCGGAAGCTCGATGCGCAGCGTTACGACCGCGCACGCCCCGAGCACGGCCAGCACCAGCAACACGAGCGCCTGACGCCACCAGGCCGCTCCGGCGAATGCCGCCCACGGCAGGAGCACCAGCGCGACAACGCCGCCGGCGCAGAACCCGATCGCCGCGGCGCACCGGTTCATCGGACGTCCGTGAGCCGGCGCATTGCTGGAGCGGTACTTCACATTCAGAGAATGCTCGCTGTAACCGTAGATCTGCTTCTGTGCGTTGCCAGTCGTGATCATCGACGCCAGCGCCACGCACGGCAGGAACAGGTAGGTCATCGTCGGGACCAGAGGCCCGCTGTCGGGCAGGTCGACGAACGGCTCGCCGATCAGTAGGCCAGCGGTGACACCCACGGTCAGGACACCCTGGACCGCCCACAGCGCCGTGATCATGACGATCCGGAACGCGAGGCCACGGGTACGGGCCTGCGCGACGACCGGTGATGTGGGGAGTGGGAACGTCTCCCCCTCGGGGTCGGCAAGTGTCAACGAAAAGGCCACTCCCAGCTCCTCTCCGGTGTCGACGGCGCGCCGACGGGGACGTACGGTTCGTCAGTCAAGCCGTTCGATCGGCTCCAGCGCTGATTCTGGCCCGTGGGCACAAACGGGCGTCAGCCCTGGGTTCGCGAGGGCGGAGCCGCCCCTCGATGCCCGCTAACCGAGATACGGAGTACTGCGGCCCTGGGCGTGGTGGTGCAGGCGGAGTCGTACGGTGTCGTGAATGGGAATGCGCTCGAACTCGGTGGGGTCGACGAAACGTACTTCGATGGATTCATCGCTGACCGCGATGGTGCCGCCTACGACGCGCCCCAGGTAAGTGATGTTGAACTCCTGGCGGACCTCGCCGTCGCGGTAGGCGATGACATGGTCCGGGTCGGTGTAGATACCGAGCAGGCCGGTCACCTCGATGTCCAGGCCGGTTTCCTCCCTGACCTCGCGGATGACGCACTGCTGGAGAGTTTCGCCGATCTCCATGGTTCCACCGGGCAGGGACCAGTTACCGGAGTCTGCGCGGCATTGCATGAGCACCCGTCCCTGGTCGTCGATCACGAGGGCAGAACCGCCAGGAACGAGGCTGTTGGCGGTCGGCGCGCTCGGGTCACGGTAGTAGTCGCGTCTGCCGCTCATCGTTGCTCCCATCCTTCGTATGTGTCGCAGTCGACGGGGTACCCACCGTCCGGGTCCGCCACAATGATCCGGTGGGGAAACGCAGAGCCAACCGTACGACGACCAGCGAACCGATCCGGCCATGCCCATGTGGCTCAGGTGAGGCGTACGGTGCCTGTTGCGGTCGGCTGCACCAGCGGGCGACGACCGCCGCGACGGCCGAACAGCTCATGCGGTCCCGGTTCAGCGCCTACGCCGTCGGCGACGCCGACTACCTGCTGCGGACCTGGCACTCCACCACCCGACCGGCCCGACTGACTCTCGACCCCCAGCAGCGTTGGACGCGCCTGGACATCTTCGGTACGGATCGGGGCGGCCTGTTCGACACCACGGGCGCGGTCGAGTTCCGTGCCCACTACCGCGAGTCGGGCCAGGTCGGCACGATGTACGAGCACAGCCGCTTCGTGCGCGAGAACGGGGAGTGGGTCTACCTCGACGCCGTCTCGTTGTCAGACTGATCGGCGATGATCCTGGCTGGTTCCGTGCTCCGGCCGGCCCGTGAGGACATCTGGACTGCTTGGTGGGTGGGGTGTTCGAGGAAGGGACGCCGGAGGCCACCCGGCGACCACTTGCCGACGGGGTGACGGCATGGCTGGCGAACGTCGCGTCACACGGCGACCGGGTCAGCTACGAGACGCGCTACCTGTTTCCCGGTGGGGAGGAAGTGCTGTCCCGCAACGAGCTGAGATTCCGCTCGTACGCCTGGCTCAGGCACGCGCTGGCCGACAACGGTTTCGCGCTCGCCCCGATGGACTTCGACACGCCGGACCTCGTGTTTCTCGCCTCCCCTGACGTACCTCGGCGGGTTGTCGCCCTCCGCATCGAGGAGACGCCAGCCTGGGGCTGGCAGGCGAATCTTCTCTACGACGACACCGAAGCCGTCACCGTCTCCCTCGACGGCCTGGACGCGCTCGATTGGTTGGCGAAGCTGCGTGAGCTCGGTGTCCCGGTCGAGCTGATCAACCGGGAGGTTCAGGATCTCGGAATCGACTGGGACCCGGAGGCGGACGTACGGCTGCGCTCGGAGGCGGACATGGAGGACTGGCGTCGACGCGATCGCGAGCACCGCGAGCAGCTCAAACGCGACTTCCTCCGGCAGCGCAACCGGAAGGACACGCCCGCGCACCAGCGGGATACGCCGCCCGGCGGTCCTTCGTGAAACTCAGGGATACGCCCGGCGGTCGTTCGTGAGGCTTACTGCACGGCGGGGGAGACGACCAGCGTTCCGGCGCTGGCGTTCAGGGTCGCCGGCACGCCGACCGGTACGGTGAGCTGACCGACGCCGTGCCCGATCGGCAGTCCGCCGAGCACCGGAACCCCGAGATCGCCCAGCCGCTCGGAGATCACGTCGGATACGGTCACCGCCCAGTCGTCGGCGCAGTTGGTGAACTGTCCCACCGCCACCCCGGCGATTCCGGCCAACACGCCCGAGCGGCGCAGCTGGGTGAGCATCCGGTCCACCTTGTACGGCGGCTCCTCGACGTCCTCGATCAGCAGGATCGCGTCGGTCAGGTCGGGCATGTCCGGGGTGCCCAGCGACGAGACGATCAGACACAGGTTGCCGCCGAGCAGCGGACCGGTGGCCGTACCGGGCACCAGGACCGGGGCGGTCTCCTCGGTGGGTACGCGGGTCACCGTCACCGGCTCGGTGCCCATCAACGCCGCCCGCAGCGACTCCGCCGACTCCGGCGGGGTGCGCTCGTCCAGCCAGGCAGCCCCGGGGCCGTGCACGCTGGCCAGGCGGGCACCGCGCCAGAGGGCGAACTGCAGGGCGGTGATGTCGGAGAAGCCGGCCACCACCTTCGGGTGCTGCCGGACCATCGCCATGTCGATCGAGTCGACCACCCGTTGTGCGCCGTAGCCGCCCCGGGTGCAGAGGATTCCGCGTACGTCCGGGTCGGCGAAGGCCGTGTTCAGATCGGCGGCGCGTAGCCCGTCGCCACCGGCCAGGTAGCCCTGCCGGGCGTAGGCGTTCGGGGCGACCACCGGCTGTAGTCCCCAGCCGGTGAGCAGTTCGATGCCGCGGGCCACCCGTTCCGGCCGGGTCGGTCCGGATGGGGACACCAGCATCACGGTGTCGCCGGGGCGCAGGGCGGCAGGTCGTACGGCATCGGTCATAGCGCCCGAGCCTAGTGGCCACCGAGTGTGAACCTCAGGCTGTCGACATCCTCGTCCTTCAGCCTGTTAGCTGTGTGTGCGTCCGGACAGGTGGAGGTCGGGCCCTCGGCAGGGGCAGGCGATGTTTTCCAACCGTTCCCATCTGGCGGGGTGGAACGAAGAGTCGTAACGGGACGGCGGTAGCGTTGCCCGACATCACAGCCCGTGGGGCGGTCATCCGCTGGCCCGGCGCTCGCGACCATACGGAGGATGGTGCATGTTTAACGGCGAGGAGCCGCTGGCAGTACGCGAAGACGGTGCTTCGCGGCCCAGCTTCGAGCTCGCGTTGCGCGGCTACGACAAACGGCAGGTGGACCGGTACGTCGAGCAGCTGGACCACAAGCTCTCGGCGTTGACGATCGAGCGTGATCGGGCGTCCGGCCACATCCAGAACCTGACCGCGCAGCTTCAGCAGTTGCAGGCGCAGATGACGGAGTTGAGCCAGCGGCCGGCGCGGGTGGATCGGGCCTCGTTCCGCGACCTGGGCCCGGTGGTCGACCAGATCATGGCCCTGGCTGAACAGCAGGGTGGGTTGATCACCGCAGCGGCGACCCAACGCGCGGCCGACCTCCAGGACGAGGCAGAGAAGGTCCTGGCCGAGGCACGCGAACGGGCCGCCCAGTCGCTGCACGACCTTGAGGAGGAGCTGTCCGCACGGCGCGCCGAGTACGAGAAGGCCAACGAGCAGAGCCGTTCCGAGGCGATGGCCGAGCTTGCCGAGATCCGCGAGTTGGCAGAGAAGCTGCGGGCCGATGGCGAAGCCGCCCACGAGCGTGCCCAGCAGGAGGCGCAGCGGATCAACGAGCAGAGCGCGCTGCAGATCGACCAGGCGCGGTCCGCTGCCGAGGCGTTGATGAAGTCGGCCCGTACCCAGATCCAGCAGGAGATCCAGGCCGCCCGTAACCAGAGCCAGCAGGAGTTGGCCCAGTGGCAGGCCAACGTCGAGCGGGAGATGAACGAACGGCACGCTGCCGCCGAGCAGGAGTTGACCGAGCGTTGCGAGGCTGCCGAACGTGAGCTGGCCAGCCAGCGTAGTGCGGCCGAGCAGGAGATCAACTCCCTCGTCAACGAGGCGCGGCAGCATTCGGCCGAGGTACGCCAACGTGCCGACGAGCAGGCTGCCGTACACCAGGAGCAGCTCATCGCCGTGCAGCAGGACATCGCGGACCGGCGCCAGGCACTGGCCCAGTTGCAGGCCGAGTTGGACGTCGCCTGGCAGCAGCTCGACCAGTCACGTCAGGAGGGGGCCGCCGCAGAGCGGGAACTCGCCCGGCTGACGCAACGTCTCGAAGAGGTCCGCCAGGAGTTCACGGTCGAGGTGAACCGGCTGGACGAGATGCGGCGGGCGGCCGATTCCGCCGAACGGCATGCCAAGGAGGTACGGGCGCGGGTGCAGCGCGAGGCGAAGCGGGTGGCCGACCTGGCGGCTGCGGCGGTGATGGCTGCCGCTGCCGGTGGACCGGCGACCGCCGAGTATCCGATGGTGACCCCTCGTCCCAGCGTCCAGCCCGAGGAAGAGCCCAACGAAGCGCCCAGTGAGCCGCCCAGCGGCACCCCCGCCATGAGCATCTAGAAGCCGCTATGCGCATCTGGAAGTAGGTGCGGTCACCAGAAGCCAAACACGGTTCGGCTCTCGGCTGTAGGGACAGCCGGGAGCCGAACTGCGTTCGGGACCGGCTGACCGGGCCGGATGCGGCTCCAGGGCCACCAGGGTACGGAGAAGCCGACCTGGTCGGGTGCCCTGACCTTGCGTCGAACGCCCACTCACACCTGTGTCGCACCGCTGGCCAGGGTCGATGCGATGCCGACCGTGGCCGTTTCAGCGGCAGACCAGCGGCAGATCAGCGACAGGTCAGCGGTGCTCCGCACGATGGCCTGGGCGGTCACCTCGACCGTCGCGCCGACGTGGTGCTGCGATGGTGGGAGGGCGAATGGGTTCCGGAGGTTCAACCGACACCTCGGCGGGCGGTTCGGTGATTTCGCTGCCGAAGGGCGGCGGGGCGATCAGCGGTCTCGGCGAGAAGTTCGCGCCCGACATGTTCACTGGCACGGGAACGTACTCCGTGCCGATCGCGCTGCCGCCTGGCCGGCTTGGGCTGACGCCGCAGCTGAGCCTGGAGTACAGCACCGGAGCCGGTAACGGGCCGTTCGGCGTCGGCTGGCAGCTGAGCCTGCCGGGCGTCGCGCGCCGGGCGTCGCGCGGCGTACCCAGATACTCCGCCGCGCCGGCCGACCGGCCCGACGTGTACCTGCTGTCGGGTGCCGAGGACCTCGTTCCCGTCGCGGCCGTCGATGCCGGGCGGGTCCGGTTCCGGCCGCGTACCGAGGGCACGTTCGCCAGGGTCGAGCGCGTGCTTGACGCGTCCGGTGACTTCTGGGAGGTGCGCGGCCGGGACGGCCTGCTCACCACGTACGGCACCCCGCGCCCGACCGATGCCCCGGACGACTGGCGCGACCCGGCCGCCGTGGCCGACCCGGCCGATCCCGGGCGGGTGTTCGCGTGGCGGATCACCCGCAGCACGGACCCGCTCGGGAACCTGATCCGGTACGAGTATCTGCGGGATGAGGGCCAGGAGCCCGGCCGCACCTGGGACCAGCCGCTCGTGTCGCGCATCTCGTACGCCGACTACGGTGACCGGGCGGCGCCGTCGTTCCTGGTCACGGTCGAGTTCGAATACGAGGCGCGACCCGACCCGTTCTCCGACCACCGGGCCGGCTTCGAGATCCGCACGTCCCTGCGCTGCCGGACCGTACGGGTCGTCACGCACGCGGCCGACGGCGTGCCGCGCACCTCGCGGGAGTACCGCCTCACCTACACGCAGGCGTCGTTCAACGGCACGTCACTGCTGCACCGAATCGATGTCGTTGGCATCGACGACCCCATGACCGGCGACCCGACCCCCGTCCCCGACCCCGAGACCGAGCTGACGGCCGGCTCCTCGGCGGGTCTCGGGCTCGGTGCCGCGTCGACGGTGAGCCAGCCCGTGCCGGTGCCCGATGTCGAGCCGGCGCAGGAGTTCCTCCCGCCGATGACCTTCGGCTACACCGACTTCCAGCCTGAGAACCGCCGGTTCGAGCCGCTGACGGGCAACAGCCTGCCGACGAGTGCGCTCAACGACAGCACCCTCGAACTGGTCGACGTGCGCGGCATCGCGCTGCCCGACTTCGTGGAGCTGGGTTCCACCCGGCGGTTCTGGCGCAACGCGGGCGACGGTCGGTTCGAACTGCCGCGTCCGTTCGCCGACGCGCCGCCGGTCCGGCTCGGCGAGCCGGGCATCGTGTTCGCCGATGCGGACGGCGACGGCCGACCGGACCTGGTCGTGACCGGCGCGTCGGCGCCCGGCGGCGCGGCCGGCTACTTTCCCCTGGCGGCCGACGGCGGATGGAGCCGGCGCTCGTTCCAGCCCTACCGCCAGGTGCCCAGCGTCGGGCTGACCGACCCGGGCGTGCGGTTGATCGACCTCGACGGCGACGGGCTCACCGACGTGGTGCGGTCGGGTAGCCGGCTGGAGTGCTGGTTCAACGACCCCGACCCGCGCAGGGCCTGGCAGCGCACGCTGGTCGTCTCCAACGGCCCGCCAGTCGACCTCGCCGACCCGCGCGTCCGGCTGGCCGACATGACCGGTGACGGTCTGGCCGACATCGTGCTGCTGCGCAGCGGCAACGTCAGCTACTGGCCCAGTCTCGGGCACGGGCGGTTCGGTGCGATGGTGACGATGCGCCGCTCGCCCCGGCTGCCGGACGGGTACGACCCGAACCGGCTACTCCTCGGCGACCTGGACGGGGACGGTGTCGCCGACCTGGTCTACGTGGACGACCAGCGGGTCCTGTTGTGGGGCAACCGGTGCGGCAACGGCTGGACCGAGCAACCCGTCGTCGTGTCGGGCACGCCTCGCGTACTGAGCACCGACTCGGTCCGCCTCGCCGACCTGCGCGGCACCGGGTTCGCCGGTGTGCTGTTCACCCGACCGTCGGACGGGACGGGTCGGCCGCACATGTGGTTCCTGGACGTAACCGGCGGGCGCAAGCCCTATCTGCTGGAGTCGATGGACAACAACCTGGGTGCCGTAACGAAGATCTACTACAACTCGTCCACGGCGGAATATCTGCGGGACGCGGCGCAGCCCGCCACGCGATGGCGTACCACGCTGCCGTTTCCGGTGCAGGTCGTCAGCCGGATCGAGATCACCGACCAGATCTCGCAGGGGCGGGTCACCTCCGAGTTCCGGTACCACCACGGGTACTGGGACGGGTTCGAGCGTGAGTTCCGTGGCTTCGCCATGGTTGAGCAGTTCGACACCGACGTGCTTCCCCCGGCGGCCGGGGGCGATGTCGTGGTGCCCTTCTCGCCGCCGACCCTGACCAAACGCTGGTTCCATCCGGGGCCGGTCGCCGCCGCCGACGACGACGCGGACTGGACCGAGCTGGACCTGCGGCACGAGTACTGGTCCGGTGACGCCCCGATGCTGGCCCGGACACCCGAGCAGGAGGCCTTCCTGGCGAGCCTGAGCCGGCCCGCGCGCCGCTCGGCCCTGCGTGCCATGCGGGGTAACCTGCTGCGCTCCGAGCTGTACGCGCTGGACGGCACCGACCGGGAGGCGCTGCCTGTCACCGTCACCGAATCCCTGCCGGGGGTACGCGAGGAGTCCCCGCCGCTGGTCGACGCCGAGGGGCGGGAGCACGTCTTCTTCCCGTTCACGCTGGGCAACCGCACCACGCAGTGGGAGCGTGGCGACGACCCGATGACGCAGACCTCGTTCCCGGCCGGGTACGACGCCTACGGCCTGCCGCTCGGGCAGGTGTCGGTCGCCGTGCCGCGCGGCCGTGATCCCCGGCTGCCGGGCGGCCCGGGCTCGGCGCCGTACCTCGCCACCTACGACACGACCGAGTACGCCCGCCGCGACGACTCCACCCACTACATCGTGGACCGGGTTTCGCGTACCACGACCCGGGAGGTGGTCAACGACGGCGCGCTGTCCGTTGCGGACCTCGCGGCGGCGGTGCTGGGCGGGCCTGCTGCCGGCCTGGAGTTGCGGGTCGTTGCACACACCCGGACCCACTACGACGGCGCCGCCTTCGTCGGGCTGCCGCTCGGCCAGTTGGGCGAGCACGGGCTGCCGGTGCGCGCGGAGTCGCTGGCGTTCACCGACGATTTCCTCGACACCCTTCATGGATCATCAGATGCCAACCGGCCCGCCTACCTCAGCCCCGACCCCACGGTCGACTGGCCGGCCGAGTATCCGCCGAACTTTCGCGACCTGCTGCCCGAGCTGGCCGGGTACCGGCACTACGGCCCCGGCGACGTACCCGGCTCGCCCGGCGGGTACTACCGCGTCACGTCCTGCCAGCGGTACGACGTGCACGACACGGAACACGTCGCGCGCGGGCTTCCGATCGTGTCGCTCGACGCGCTCGGTGCGCCCAGCAGGGTGACGTACGACCCGCACGACCTGCTGCCGATCCGGGTGACGGACGCGGCCGGCCTCACCACGGTCGGAGTGCACGACTACCGCGTGCTCCAGCTTGCCGAGGTGACCGATGCGAACGGCAACACCGAGTCGGTGACGTACTCCCCAGCGGGTCTCGTCACGGCCCGCTACCGCCGGGGCAGGGACGGCGCGGGCGACCAGACGCTCCCGAGCGTCGCGATGGAGTACGACGTGCTGGCGTTCATGGAGCGCGGTCAGCCGGCCTCCGTCCGCACGGTGCGCCGGGTGCACCACGACAGCGAGGTGTCCGTACCCCTGCCGCGACGCGCCGAGACCGTGACGTCGGTCGACTTCTCGGACGGGTTCGGCCGTCTGCTACAGAGCCGCGCGCAGGCCGAGGACACGCAGTTCGGGAATCCCGTCTTCGGCGGCGGGCTGCTGCCGTTGGACCAGTCCCAGCCCGGCGGGGATGCGGTCGGGCGCACGCGGACACCATCCGATCCGGACAACGTCATCGTCAGCGGCTGGCAGATCTACGACAACAAGGGCCGGGTCGTGCACCGGTACGAGCCGTTCTACGACACGGGCTACGACTACTCGCCGGCGGCCGACTCGCAGCTCGGCCAGCGCGTCACGATGTTCTACGACGCGCACGGCCGGGTGATCCGGACCGTCCAGCCGGACGGCAGCCAACAGCGGGTGGTCTTCGGCGTGCCGGTCGATCTGGCCGACCCCGACGTCCACCGGCCCACGCCGTGGGAGTCCTTCACCTACGACGGCAACGACAACGCGGGGCGTACCCACCCGGCATCGGCCGACGGCTACTCGTACCACTGGAACACGCCGGCGAGCGCAGAGGTCGACGCGCTGGGCCGTACCGTCCGGGCCGTCGTCCGTAACGCCCGGCCGGGTACGTCGTCCGAGGAATCCGTGACGACCCTGTCCCGGTACGACATCCAGGGCAACCTCGTCGCCGTCGTTGACGCGCTCGGCCGTGAAGCCTTCCGGTACGTCTTCGACCTGATCCGTCGCCGGTGGCGGGTCGACGGGATCGACAGTGGTCGGCGCGATGTCGTGTTCGACGCGCTCGACGGCACCGTGGAGAGCCGCGACAGCAAGGGCGCGCTGACCCTGACCGCCTACGACATGCTGCACCGGCCCACCCACGTGTGGGCGCGCGACGCCGCCGAGAGCAGGGTCACGCTGCGCCAGCTGACCGAGTACGGCGACGGTGGCACGCCCGACCAGCCCGCCGCCGACCGGGCCGCGGCCCAGGCCCGCAACCTGCTCGGCCGGGCAATCCGCCAGTACGACGAGGCGGGACTGCTCACGATGACGGCGGCCGACTTCAACGGGAACATCCTGGAGACCGTCCGGCGGGTCATCTGCGATGCCGCCATCCTCGACACCTACCGGGCCGGTCGACTCGACGACTGGCGGATTGCCCCGTTCCAGGTGGACTGGACGCCGTCGGTGGGGCAAACCCTGGCCGATCGGGAAGCCGAACTGCTGGAGACCCACGCGTACGCGTACACGATGGAGTACGACGCGCTGGGCCGTACCACCCGGCAACTGTTCCCGCTCGACGTCGAGGGGCGCCGGCGCGAACTCGCGTCCACCTACGACCGGGCCGGTCGCCTGGCGTCCATCCAGGTCGACGGGGTGGCGTTCGTCCGGCAGATCGCGTACGACGCGAAGGGCAAGCGCGTGCTTGTCGCACACGGCAACGGACTGCTGAGCCGCTACGCGTACGACCCGCACACGTTCCACCTCGTGCGGATGCGCAGCGACCACTACACGGTGCCGGGCGAGTTCACGTACCGGCCCGTCGGCGAGGCGGTGCAGGACTACGGGTATGCGTACGATCTCGTCGGGAACGTGGTCGCGATCTTCGACCGCACGCCGGGCAGCGGAATCCGGGCCAACCCCGAGGCGATGTCGGCGACCGATCCCGCGCTGCGAGCCCTGCTTGCCGCGGGCGATGCCCTGGACCGGAGGTTCGTCTACGACGCGGCGTACCGGCTGCTGTCGGCGACCGGTCGCGAGCACCTCGCCCCACCACCGGGCGACCCGTGGCGGGACGCGCCGCGCGGCAGCGACCACACCCAGTCGCAGCCCTACACGGAGGCCTACACCTACGACGCCGCCGGGAACCTGGTCAGCCTCGAACACCGGTCGACCGGTGGCGGCACGCGTACGTTCGAGATCGGCGGCACCGACAACCGCATGCGCCGCATGACCGTCGGGAAGACGGCATACGACTACGCGTACGACGTCAACGGAAATCTCGTGACGGAGACCGCCTCGCGGCACTTCGCCTGGAACCACCGTGACCAGCTCGTCGCGTTCGCCACCCAGGTCGAGGGCGTCGAGCCGTCCGTACACGCGCAGTATCTGTACGACGCGACGGGCCAGCGGGTCAAGAAGCTCGTCCGGAAACAGGGCGGCGCGGTCGAGGTCACGCACTACCTCGCCGAGGTGTTCGAGCACCACCGGTGGCCGGGCCTGGCCGCCGGCGAGAACAACCAGGTGTACGTGAACGACGGCACGAGCCGGATCGCCAGCCAGCGGATCGGCCCGGCCCACCCGGACGACAGGGGCCCGGCGGTGGCGATCCAGCTCGACGACCACCTCGGCAGCAGCAACGCGACCGTCGACGACACCGGCAAGCTCACCAACCGGGAGGAGTTCACGCCGTACGGCGAGACCAGCTTCGGCAGCTACACCCGCAAGCGGTACCGGTTCACCGGTGAGGAGCGCGACGAGGAGTCGGGGTTGAGCTACCACTCGGCCCGGTACCTCGCCCCGTGGCTGGGCCGGTGGGTGTCCTGCGACCCGGCCGGGCCCAGCGGCGGCGTCAACCTCTACGCGTACGTCTCCGGCAACCCGCTCCGGCTCGTGGACCCGTCCGGACTGGGCTTCTGGGACCGCGTCTGGGGTGGGGTCAAGGCCGTCGGCGGGGCACTGGAAACGGCGGCGGGCGCGGCCGTCTTCACCTTCGGGATGGCAACCAGCGAGCTTGGCATCGGCGTGCCCATCATGGCACTCGGTGCGGTCATCACCGCCCACGGCGTCGACACCACGGTCTCCGGCGCCCGCACCGTGTACGAGGGCAGCCCGGTGGACTCGGTCACCGCAGGCCTGCTGCAGGACGCCGGGATGAGCCGGCGCTCCGCGAACCTCGTGGACGCGGGCATCGGGGCGGTCTTCAGCCTGGGCTCGTCGGCGTTCTGCAAGGCGCCGACCGTGGCGAGCGCGGCTTCCGGCACCGAGGCGTTCGTCCACCTGACGAGCCCGGCTGCCGCAGCCGCCATCAACACGACGCAGACCCTCGGTAAGGGCGGCGGCACCATCTACGTGGGATCCACCTCCCTCGCCACGGCCTCGAAGACCACGGTCGCGCTGAAGACCGGCCTGACCGGCGAGAAGGCGGCCGAGGCGGTCAAGGTACCCGCCTCGGCGGCGCAGGCGCTGCGCACGCCGGTCCCGATCGGGCCCGGAACCCTGTGGCAGCGGCTGTCCGGGACCCAGTTCAGCAAGGGGGCGGGCTCCATCAACCTGAGCACCGGTGCCTTCACCCAGACCGGCGTCGCATGGACCCAGTGGAAGTGGTCGCTGTTCGACGCGTGGCTGATGGGCTGGCTACGGGCTACGCCGGCGCTCGGTCTGCCGGGCGGTGACGCGACGTCGACCAGCCAGCCCGACCCGACCCCGCCGCCCGAGTCCACCCCGTCGTCGTCCGGCTCCCTGATGCGGATGCGCAAGGACGAACAGCAGACCAGGTCGACCCGTTCCCGGCCCGACCTGTCCATCAGCAAGACGTTGTCGGACTGACGGCCGACCGCCCACTCGTACCGAACCATCCCACCAGGAGCCCACGATGGTCAGCACCAGCCTCGAGTTTTCGATAGCCACACCCGAGCCCGGCCACCGCTACGGCCTGGCCGAGGGAATTCTCGCCCGGGGCGACGCCCACGTCGTCAACGTCGGCCTGCCCACGTACACCATCGTCGGCGTGGCCGTCCAGTTCGGCGCGGGCGGTCCGTTCGTGCCCGCCCCGCTGTCCGGCCGTACCTGGCAGGTCTTCGGCTCGCCCGTAGCACGTGACACCGTGCTCACGGTGACCGCCCGTTGCGAGATCCATTTCCTCGACGGTAGCGGCAACACCTTCGCGTACGAGCGTGTCGACGTCATCGTCGGCCAGCTCATCCCACGGGTGGACATCGACCCGTTCGACACCGACGTCACGGTCACCGATCCGCCGTACGTGATACCCGAGGTGACCGGGTCGGTCACCGAGCCGTTCACCAACGTGACGAACGTCGTGTACCAGGTGGACACCGAGTCGCCGCAGCCTGTCGCCAGCGTGGTCAACGGGCGGTGGCGGGCGACGAACGTGAGCATCCCGGCCGGCCGGCACACGCTCAGGTTCACCGCCACCGACCCGTTCAACAGCAAGGGCAGCTCCTCGGTGGAGGTGTCGGTGCGGGTGCCCATCGACCCGAGCGAGGTCGACCGGGTCTTTGCACCCACCTCGTACGTGAACGAGCTGCTCGAACTCGCCCGACGATACGTGACGGTGGATGGCGCGCCGCCCGGCCCGAGTCGGGCCGACCTCCAGGCCCGGCTGCACCAGCCGCTCACCACCATCACGAAGGCGGCTGCCTTCCGGGCCGCCACGGCCGACGTGTCGCAGACCCGGCTCGGGGTCGAGGTGCTGCGCGGAGTCATCCCGCCCAGCGCCACCACGGACCTCGACCCGACGTACCGCTGGACGGCGTACGAGGCGCTCCTGCTGGCCCTCGGCACCTCCGCCGAGGAACTGCGGATAGCCCGCACCGGTGCGGCGGCCGAACGCGCGCAACTGGCGGTCCGGCTGGGCCTGGAGCCGAGCCAGCCGGAGCAACTCGCGCAGCTGACCCTCGACCGGGCCGACGTCACGGACGAGAAGCTCGCCTGGCTCTTCGGGTACCAGCCGACCGTGGCGCCGTCCCTGGAGGCCCCACCGCCCGGGACACCTGCGCACCTGCTGGCGCAGCAGGCGGCCCTCCGCAACGCCTGGCGCGAAACCGACGCGCGGGAGCGGGACGTGCCGGGCGCGCCCCGGCCGCTCATCGTTCCCGGGCTGGTCGAGGCCGCGGACCTGGTCAGCCCGGAG
>NZ_JBHTMP010000023.1:0-105301 GCF_042679305.1 Micromonospora sonneratiae
CCCGCCCGACCCTCGACCTGGCCCGGCAGGCGGCGTACGAGGCGATCGCGGCGGTGCACCGGGATGACGCGTACGCGAACCTGGTCCTGCCGGCGATCCTGCGCGACCGCCGGCTGCACGGCCGGGACGCGGCGTTCGCCACCGAGTTGACCTACGGCACCCTGCGGGCCCTGGGCACCCTCGACGCGATCGTGGCGACGGCGGCCGGTCGCGAGGTGGAGCGCATCGACCCGCCAGCGCGTGACGCGCTACGGCTGGGCGCCTACCAGTTGCTGCACACCCGGGTACCGGCGCACGCGGCCGTCTCCTCGACGGTCGACCTGGTGCGGGCCGTCGCGCCCGGCGCGGTCGGGTTCACCAACGCGGTGCTACGGGAGATCGCCACCAAGGACCTGGACACCTGGATCGCCCAGGTGGCCCCCTCGGCGGAGACCGACCCGATCGGGCACCTCGCGCTGGCCTACAGCCATCCGCAGTGGATCATCCGGGCGTTCGCCGAGGCGTTGGGCGGTGACCTGGCGGAGACCACCCGGCTGCTGATCGAGGACAACGAGCGTCCCCCGGTGCACCTGTGCGCCCGGCCGGGACGGGCCGACGCGGTCGAGTTGGCCGACGAGGTGGGCGGTGCGCCGGGTGCGTTCTCCCCGTACGCCGTCTATCTGCCGGGCGGCGCGCCCGGTGAGTTGGCGGCCATCGGGGAGGGCCGGGCACACGTCCAGGACGAGGGCTCCCAACTGGTGGCCAACGCGCTGGCGTTGGCTCCGGTCGAGGGGTCCGACAGCCGCTGGCTCGACCTGTGTGCCGGGCCGGGAGGCAAGGCCGGTCTGCTCGGCGCGTTGGCGGCCGAGCGGGGGGCGACGCTCACCGCCGTGGAGGTGGCCGAGCACCGGGCCCGGTTGGTCTCCCAGGCGGTACGGGGATTCCCGGTCACCGTACTGGCCACCGACGGCAGGACGGTGGGTAAGGATCGGGACCTGCCGGAGGCATCGTTCGACCGGGTGCTGGTCGATGCACCGTGCACCGGTCTCGGCTCGCTGCGGCGGCGACCGGAGTCCCGCTGGCGGCGTCAGCCCTCCGATCTGCCCCCGTTGACCCGGTTACAGCGTGAGCTGCTCAGCGCCGCTCTCCGGGCGGTACGGCCGGGTGGAGTGGTCGGCTACGTGACCTGCTCGCCGCACACGGTGGAAACCCATGTGACGGTTACCGAGGCTGCCCGGCGTAGCGGGGTGCCGGTCGACTTCGTGGACGCGCGGCCACTGCTGCCGTCCGGGATGCCCGGCCTCGGCGACGGACCGACGGTTCAGCTCTGGCCACAGCGGCACGGCACCGACGCGATGTTCCTGGCGTTGCTGCGTCGCGGCTGAGGTAGTAGTACGGCGCGACCGCGAGGACGCCGACGTTCTCCGTGACCGGCTACGGGTGGAGGCGCCTGCACCGAGCAGATCGTGGTCCCGGGGCAGAGCCAGCACGCAAGAGTGCTCATCCGCCGGCGGTAACCAAATGTGGAGCGGTCCCGGATCCGGGACCGCTCCACATTTGGTTGACTCAGCTCGTTCCTACTCTTCTCGACGAGAGGTACGAACTACTTGTAGTTGATCGGTAGCCCCTTGGTGCCGGCGTCCTTCACCGAGCCGGTCAGGTCGCGGCTGCTGACCCAGACGAAGCACTTGATGCCCCGCTCGCCGGCCTCCCAGTCGGACCGGGAGGGGTAGTAGTAGATCGTGCCGGCGCGGTACTTGAGGTCTCCGTCGTTGGGCACCTTGGCGTAGGACGCCACGACGGAGAGGCACTGTCGGTGGGTCTGGGTGGAGTTCGCCTTCATCGCGTCGAAGGTGCCGTCCGGGGCGGTGTAGATGCCGACGAACTCGCTGCGGTGCTTCGCCGTGCAGGCCACCGGGGTCATGCTGTCCAACGCACTGCCGGCCAGCTTCGGGGTGAAGCAGGTGTGGGCCAGCTCCGACGTGCTGCTCAGCGCGCCCTTGACACTGCTGGTCCGCGCCACGACGTCGTCGTCATCGAGGCTCTCGACCTCGCTGATGTCACACCGGAACCACCGTGCGCCACCGGTCCACGCCTGCTCGCTCGGAAGTACGACGGACAGGGACAGTCGGGCTCCGCGCCAGTCACCGCCAACTGCCTCGGTCACCTTGGTGTGGCACTCCTGACGAGCGGTACGCATCTCGTCGGAGTCGTTCGACGGCGGGCTCTCCCGGCTGGTGGCACTGCCGGTGAAGGTGCCGATGTAGAGGGTCTCCGTCTTGTGGGACTGGCCGCAGTCGATGGGCTTGTACGAGCGCAGCGAGCCGTCCCCCTCCTCCGCGTGGCAGGTGTCAGCGGCAGGTACGAAGATCTTGGCCTCGCCGAGTGCGGCCCAGTTGTTGGTCAGGTCGCCGTCGACGCCGGCCGGGTTGCCGCAGGCGGTCAGCGCCAGCGCGGTGACGCCGCCCAGGGCGATCGTGGTCAACCACCGTCGCATCCGTGCGTCCTCCTCGGGTTTGACTGGCCGTTGTCCGGACACAGTATGGATCGTAGGCAGCGAGCCTACGACATTCATGGCGCGGCTGTTTTCGTCGGCTCGCCGATCTTCGATTGCCCGTAGTGGATTCCTGTTCGATCGGGCGCATTACGGTTGGCGCTAGGTGGCCGGTAGCCCTTTGTTGCCAGCACCCTTCATCGACCGGGTGAAGTTGCGCTTGCTGATCCAGAGGAAGCAGCGTACGCCCCGGTCGCCGGCCTTCCAGCTTTCCTCGCTGATCGGGTAGACGATCGTGCCGCTGCGGTACTTGAGGTCGCCGTCGACGGGAACCTTGACGAAGGCCGCGATGACGGGGAGGCAGCCCCGGTGCATGCGGTCGTAGTCCTTGATGAACGCCTCATACGAACCGTCCGGGGCGGTGTAGACGCCGACGAATTCGCTGTCGTGCCGGGTGCTGCAGGCCACCTCCTGCATGGCGTCGATGTCCTCGCCGCGGATCTTCGGGGCGAAACAGCCGAGTCTGAGGTTGGACGAACCACTCAACGCGCCCTTGAGGCTGGTGGTCCGGTACACCGGCTCGTCGTCGTCCACGCTCTTCGCTTCGCTGACGTCACAGCGGAACCAGCGGGCGCCACCGCTCCAGCCCGCGACCGATGGCCGGATGAGGGTCATCGTCAGTCGGCCGGTACGCCAGTCCCCGCCGAGGAACTCTGCGGTCCTGGTGTCACACTCCCGCCAGGCGGCCCGCATGGCCGGCGAACCCTCCGGCGGTCGGGTGGTGCGGCTGGCGTCCTCGCCGGTGAAGGACCCGATATAAGTGGTTTCCGCCAAATGGCGTTGGCCGCATTCCACCGGTCGGTACATGGTGAGGCTGCCGAACTTCTCGTACAGCGGGTGGCAGGTGCCGGCCTGTGGTACGGCCTGCTTGGGCTCGCCGAGTGCGGCCCAGTTGTTGGTCAGGTCGCCGTCGACACCACCCGGGTTGGCGCAGCCGGTCAGCGCCAGCATCGCAGCGCTACCCAGGGCGGTCATGGTCAGCCAGCGTCGCATCCGTACGCCTCCGTGGTGATCCGGCTGGCTCCGGTTCGCCGTCGCCGCGCGCAGCAGCATACGCGGACCCGGTGGCCCCACCTTCCGGGTGGTTGTCCTAAGTGTCGGAGGGGGCGTCCGGTGCCGGATGCAGGTTCTCGTCACCGGACGCGGATCATCCAGCGGTACGGGCGTGCACGATGGCCGAGAAGGGAAGCACCTGATGTGCTCCGCCGAGGTGTCGGTCGGCAAGGTCGGCCGGGTACGCGTGGGAGGCCAGGGTCAGCCCATGGGTGGCCAGGTACGCCGCCATCTGGTCCGGTTCGATACCGAACGTCAGCGGCTCGCCACGTCGACCGAGGTAGCTGTGGAACTTGGGGGCGTCCACGTGCCGGGTCGGGTCATGGATGGCGTCGTGATAGAAGTAGTCGAACAGCACGCTCGATCCGGTGGCGAAACGCGATATCTCCCTGAGGGTCGCGGTCACCGCCTGTTCCGTCAGGTACGGCGTGACCCCCTCCCAGATGAACAGCGACGGTGTGTTGCGATCGGCTCCCGCCTCGTCGAGCGCGGTGGCGAGCGGCTGGCTGTCGAAGTTGATCGGCACGTAACGCACATGGGCGGGTAGCTGACCGAACAGTTTCCGGGTCTGCTGCTGTTTCCACGCCGACGTGGCGGGATGGTCCAACTCGAAGACCCGTACACCGTCGAGTCGTTCCCGGAAGCGGTACGGCCGGCTGTCCGCGCCTGCGCCGAGGATGAACAACTGTCGGACCGCGCCGGACCCCAGTTCGTCGACGAGCACCGAGTCGATGTGTTTGGTCCGTGCGGTCACGAACCGGTAGAGACCGGGCAGGAGCCGCTCGATGACCGCGACAGAGGCGACGCGTAGGGGTGCCCAGCGGACCCGGGTCCGAAGTGGCCAGGTGAGGAACTGCTCTGCCAGATGGTCCGGGTTCCGCAACTTCGGGTCCCGCTCGCGTGCCCCCACGGCCCGCAACGCCGTCACACCCTCGGCGGTATAGCTGCGGCTCGATCCACTCTGCATGCGCAGATGCTAGAGGAAACCCTTCGATCGTGGGTCACCGAGATCGACGGTGACCTAGCCGCCCCGAGTGATCTTGAGGGTCAGTACGTCGGTCCGGACCGTGAGGTGACCGTGGAAGAGGGGAGTACCGTCCGGGCTGTAGCCGATCTGGGTGCCGTAGACGAGTGGATGACCGGCCGGTACCCCGAGTCGGACCACCGCCTCCTCGTCGGCCAGGATGGCGGCCATTTCGATCTCCGCCCGGCGTACCGGCATGCCGGTGGCGGTGGCCAGGAACTCGAACAGGTCCAGATCGATGCTGACCAGGCCCGACGGATCGATGGCCCGCCCCTCGAAACTGAGCGGCAGATGGTCCCGGATCCACGCGGCCGGCACCTCGTCCACGGCGAAGAGCCGGTCGACCTGCCACACCGGCGCACCGGGTGGCAGGCCGAGCACGTCGGCGCAGTCGGCAGGGCAGCCGGTCCGGGTGACCGAGGCGTCCTGCAGGGTCGGCTGATGGCCCGAGGCGGTGATCCGGTCCCGGAGGGCGACCACGTCGCCGATCGAAACCGGAACGCGGGCGCCGGCGTCGTGCACGAAGGTGCCAATTCCCCAGGTACGGGTGACCACACCCTCCGCGGCGAGCTGACCGAGTACCTCACGGACGGTGGCCCGGCTGACCTCGAGGTGATCGGCCAGTTCCCGCTCGTTGGGTAGCTTGTCGCCCGGCCGGAACTCGTTCTCGATCAACACGCGTAGCCGGCCCTGTGCGGCCTGCAACGTCGTTTCCCGCCGAGCCATCCACTCTCACCTCTTCGCACTTCGCGCTGCCGCCGGTGGCCTACGGAGTGTAGTAGCGCGCCAGTCGCGGCGTCGATCGGGCCACCGGCCGACCCGGATCACCAGACCTGTTCGAGTACCCGGACGGTGTTCCCACCGATGACCTTGGCGATCTCGTCATCCGAGTAGTCGTGCTTCACCAGCCAACCGGCGATGTTCCCGAACGCCTCGCCCGGGTTCTCGATACCGGCCACGTACTCCACCCGGGGGTGCTCCGGCCGGTTGCCGGCGTCGTGGGCGTAGCCACTGGCGTAGGTGACGTGCACGCCCACGTGGTCACCGAACATCGTGTCCGGTCCAAAGGTGACATGGTCGATGCCGACCAGGTCCACGAGGTACTTGAAGTGGTCCATCACCGACTCGAGCGAGTGGTGCGGGTGGTCGGCCGACAGGGTGGTGTGCGGTGCGGCTTCGATGCCGATCACGCCACCCCGTTCGGCGCAGGCCCGGATCACCTCGTCCGGCTTCATCCGCGAGGTGTCCCAGACCGCACGCGCACCGGCGTGGGTGATGAACACCGGCACCCGACTCGCCTCGATCACGTCCAGCGAGGTCTGGTCGCCGGAGTGCGAGATGTCGATGGCGATGCCGAGCTTGTTCATCCGGTCCACCGCCCGCCGACCGAAGTGGGTCAGCCCGCCGTCGCGGCGCTCCGAGAGTCCACCACCGAGCATGTTCGCCTGGCTGTACGCGATACCGAGCTGCCGCACGCCGAAGCCGTACAGGATGTCGATCCGGTCCAGCTCGTTCTCGATCGGGCTGCTGCACTCCAGCCCGGCGACCAGGGCGAGCTGACCGTTGCGCTTCGCCTCGTAGATGTCGGCCAGCGAGGTGGCCAGCGTGACGTAGTCCTGCTTGTAGATGTCGCTCATCCGCATCCCGAGGGCGTAGATGAGGTCGTTCCACTTCCAGCCGTTCTCGCTGGTCACACAGGAGGCGCCGGCCATGAAGTTGTCGAACACGGCGGTCAGACCGGAGCGGGACAGTCCTTCGAAGCCGGTGCGCTGACGGGCGGTCCGGTTGTATTCGCGCAGCTGCCCCACGTTCTCGGGCAGGACCACCGCGTGCTCGTGCAGCGAGATGGCCATGTGCTCGGTGAGCAGCCGGGTCACCCGCTCGCGCTGCGCGTCGGACAGGCCGAGGTCGTACTCGGGCACCCGACCGACCTCCTTGGCCAGCGGGAAGACCCGGTAGTCCGAGTGCGGCTCCAGGTACGAGTAGGACTTGTGGCCCTGGTACCGGGGCGCGGGTTCTTGCAGCAAGGCACCTTCTCCTTTTCGGACAGTTGCCGGTCGCCCTACGCGGCCAGCGGATAGTGGCAGGCGACCGGATGGTTGCCGTCAGCCAGCGGCGGTTCGGTGGTGGCGCAGGTCTCGGTGGCCTGCCAGCAACGGGTACGGAACCGACAGCCGGAGGGCGGGTTCACCGGGCTGGGCGGGTCACCGGCCAGCAGGATGCGCTGCCGCGCCGCCCGTCCGGCCGGATCGGGCACCGGCACCGCCGAGAGCAGGGCACTGGTGTACGGGTGCCGAGGTGCGTCGTACAGCCCCTGCTCGGGGCCGGTCTCCACCAGTTTGCCGAGGTACATCACGGCCACCCGGTCGGAGATGTGCCGCACCACGGACAGGTCGTGGGCGATGAAGACGTACGCCACCCCCAGCTCCTCCTGGAGCCGTTCCAGCAAGTTGACCACCTGGGCCTGCACCGACACGTCGAGCGCGGAGACCGGCTCGTCGCAGACGATCACGTCCGGTTGCAGGGCGAGCGCGCGGGCGATGCCGATGCGCTGCCGTTGCCCACCGGAGAACTGGTGCGGGTAGCGGTCCAGGTGCAGGCTCGCGTCGAGGCCGACCAGGTCCAACAGCTCCCTGATCCGGTCCAGCCGGCGGCCCTTGGCCAGCACGTCGGGGTGGATCTCGAACGGCTGGAGCAGGATCTCCCGGATCGTCCGGCGCGGGTTCAGCGAGGTGTACGGATCCTGGAGGACGATCTGGATCCGTCGGCGCAGCGCCCGCAGTTCCCGGCCCCTGGCCTTGTGCACCACCGACTCGCCGAAACGCACCTCGCCGGAGGTGGGCTGTTCCAGCCCGACCAGCATCCGGGCCAGGGTGCTCTTGCCACAGCCGGACTCGCCCACCACACCGAGGGTCTCGCCCCGGCGCAGGTCGAAGGAGACCCCGTCGACGGCCTTGACCACCCCGCCGGAGGTGAACGGAACCCGTCCCTTGATCGGGAAGTGCTTGACCAGGTTCTCGACCCGTAGCACCACGTCATCGCTGGGTGGCACCGAGCACCTCCTCGTGGTGGTGGCAGGCGCTGGCCCGGTTGGCGGGCAGCACCTGAAGCGACGGCAGGGTCACCCGACACTCGTCGGTGACCCGGGGACAACGCAGGTGGAACGGGCAACCGGTGGGGAGCCGGGCCGGGTTGGGTGGGGCACCCGGGATCGCGTACAGCTCCTCGTCACGCCGGTCCACCCGGGGCATCGAGGCCAGCAGCCCCTCGGTGTACGGGTGGGCCGGGCCGGCGAAGATCTGCTCGACCGTGCCGCGCTCGACGATCCGGCCGGCGTACATCACCGCCACGTCGTCGGCGACCTCGGCAACCACCCCGAGGTCGTGGGTGATCAGCAGCAGGCCCATCCCACTGTCCCGCTGGATCTCCGCCAGCAGCTCCATCACCTGGGCCTGCATGGTCACGTCCAGTGCGGTGGTGGGCTCGTCGGCGATCAGCAGGTCCGGTTCCAGGGAGATGGCCAGTGCGATCATGATGCGCTGGCGCATCCCGCCGGAGAACTGGTGCGGGTAGTCGCGGATCCGGTCCTTGGCGGCCGGGATACGGACCCGGTCGACCAGCTCGATGGCGCGGCGACGGGCGTCGGCCTTGGACATGCCCCGGCGGACCCGCAGCACCTCCATGATCTGGTGCCCGACGGTGAAGACCGGGTTGAGCGCGGCCATCGCGTCCTGGAAGACCATGCCGATCTCTTCGCCGCTGATCCGGTCGCGCTGCTTGCGCGGCAGGGTCAGCAGTTCCCGGCCACGTAGCTGGACCGAACCGCTGATCTGGGCCGGTGGCGTGTCGAGGATGCCCATCACCGCCTGCGCGGTGACGCTCTTGCCGGAGCCGGACTCGCCGAGGATGGCCAGGGTCTCTCCGGCGTCGACCTGGAGCGACACCCCGTTGACCGCGTTTACCGGCCCGAGCGGGCCGGGGAACGCGACCCGCAGGTCGGTGATCTCCAAGAGGGTCATCGCAGCACTCCGGCTCTGCCGAGGAAGTCGCGCACCACCTGCTGGAACAGCTCGGGCTCCTCCAGTTGCGGCGAGTGGCCGGACTTCTCGAAGACCACCAGCTCACCGTTGGGGATCAGGTCCGCGATCACCTGCGAGGCCGCCACCGGGGTACGCCAGTCGTGCCGGCCCACGGTGACCAGGGTCGGGCAGGTGATCGACGGCAGCTTCGGCTTGAGGTCGTAGCGGGGCATGTTCTGCCCGAACGCGGCGTTGTGCGTCCGGTAGTGGAACCGGGTGGCCGCCAGCTTCGCCTCGTCCTTGGCCGGGTCGTGCTGGTGGTCGTAGAGCGGGAGGATGGCCCGCCAGTACTCCCGCAGCTGCTCGTTGCTCTCGAACCGTCCGGTGCCGATCCGTTCGATGACCCACTCCGGGATCACCGAGCGGTCGGTGTTGCGGGCCCGCTCGACGGCCAGGTGGTCGTGCGCGGTGTCCGCCGCGGTGTCCCGCAGCACCAGCGCGGAGACCCGGTCCGGGTGGGCGACGGCGTACTCCAGGGCGATGAACCCGCCGTACGAGCCACCGGCCATGACGATCTTCTCGTAGCCGAAGTGCTCCCGGATCGCGTCCACGTCGGCCACCCACTGCTCGTGGGTGAACGGCTCGTCGTCGCTGGACTCGCCGGAGCCCCGGGCGTCGAAGACGATGACCCGCATCCGGTCGGAGAACGGACCGAAGCTGCGCTTCGGCTCGTTACGGGAGCCCAGCCCGGGTGCACCGTGATGCACGATCATGGCCGGACCGTCCTCCGGGCCGAACGCCTCGACGACCAGTTCTGCGCCGTTGATTTTCATCGGACCCCCTGAATGACGTTGGATTCCAGATCGCGCGGGTAGCTGGTGAGCCGACGTGGCCCGGACTCCTGCACCAGGACCGTGTCGGAGATTCGGTAGCCGGCGTGGCCGGGTACGTAGACGCCGGGCTCGCTGGAGAGCAGCATCCCGGGGGCGAGGACGGTGTCGTCGCCGTCCTCCACCCACGGCGCCTCGTGGTTCTGCAACCCGATGCCGTGCCCCTGCCGGTGCCGGATGTAGTCGCCCAGCCCGTGCTCGCGCAGCACGTCCAGGCAGATCCTGTTGACCTCGGCGCAGGTACGGCCGGCCAGCATCGCCTGGGTGCCGACCTCCTGCGCCTCCCGGTCCGCCTCGTAGTAGCGCACCTGCTCCGCCGTGGGCTCGCCGACGATGAAGGTGCGCTCGCTCTCCACGAACCGGCTGGCCACGGCCGCGCCGAGGGAGAGGATCAGGGTGTCGCCCGGTTGGATCCGCCGCCGGGTCGGCAACCCGTGCGGCAGGGCCGAGTTCGGTCCGGCGTAGACCAGCCCGCCGGCCAGCTTGGTGGTGTAGACGACCAGGTCGTAGTGGGCGTACATCTGGTCGGTGCCGTAGCCGATGACGTGCCGGGCGATCTCGTCCTCGCGGGGCAGCGGACCTCCGCTGGCCAGCGCGTCCTCGATCAGCGCCCGGCCGGCACCGAGCATCTCGTCGCAGATCCGCGCCGCTGCCTCGTGGAACGGGATCTCCTCGGGGAACTTGCACAGCCGTAGCTGGGCCACGGCGTCCGTGGTCTCCAACTCGGCGCCGGCGATGGCCCGCGACAGTGCCCGGAACGCGCCGACCGACAGGCCTGCGCTCACACCGATGCGGCGTACCGGGCCGCCCGGCCGGGACAGGGCCGAGGCCAGGGTCTCCTCGGCGCTGACCACGCCCGGGTACTCGAAGTAGCTGACCGTCGTGATCTGCACGCCCTGCTGGGCGGCGTACTCCTCGTCGAGCCGGGGGATGACCAGCAGCGGATCCCCCTCCCGGGGCATCCAGAGGTAGACCGGACGTTCGGTGGCGATGTAGAAGAAGCCGCTGAGGAAGGCGACGTCCGGCGGGGAGGTGGCCAGGAAGCCGTCCAGGCCACGCTCGTCGAGCGCCTCGGCGAGCCGGGCCCGGACACTGGTGTAGAAGCTGTCAGGAAGTCGCATTGGTCAGCCTCCGTTGCGGCGGGGGTCACGGGCGTCGTTGAACCGCGTGCCGGCGAGGGTCGCCGCGAGCACCAGCAGCAGGATCGCCAGCGACGGGAAGAGGGTCTGCCACCAGGCGATCGCGATCGTGCCGCTGCGCTGGGCGTTGAGCAGGATGCGGCCCCAGGACCAGGCGTCCGGGTCGCCGAGACCGAGGAAGCTCAGGCCGGCCTCGGAGATCACCGCCCGGGAGGCGGTGAGCAGCACACTCACGATCATCAGCGAGACGACCGCGGGCAGGATCTCCCGGGTGACGATCCGCCAACCGGTGGCACCGAGCACCCGGGCCCCGTCGATGTACGGCATCGCGCTGATCACCAGGCCCTGTGACCGGATCAGTCGGGCCACCTCGGGCCAGGCGAAGAGGCCGATGATGATGGTCAGGGTGACGACGCTGGGGTTGACCACCGCCGCCAGCATGATCATCAGCGGCAGGGTGGGCAGCGCCAGCATCACGTCGGTGATCACCGTGGCGACCGCGTCGATCGGGCGGAAGTAGGCCGAGGCCAGCCCGATCGCGGTGCCCAGCACGATCGCGATCAGCGAAGCGGCCAGACCGATCACCAGGCTGGTCCGGGTGCCCCAGACCACCTGGGCGAAGATGTCCTGCCCGAGGTCGTCGGTACCGAACCAGTGCGCTCCGGACGGGGGTTGCAGCACGTCCGGGCCGGCACCGGCCGGCTCGTCGGCGATCAGCGGCGCGAAGACCGCCATCAGCACCATCACGACCAGCACCAGTACGGACAATGCTGCGGAGGGTTGGCGCAGGTAGGCGTACCAGGATCGCCTGGTGGCGGTCGGAACGACCGGCGGTACCGACTGCTCGGTCAGCACAGGGGCGCTCACGGCACCCTCCCTTCGTTGATGGTGGCGGCGAACAGGACGGCATTCATAGCCGGATCCTGGGGTTGAGGACCGCGTAGAGCATGTCGGTCAGCGCGTTGGCGACCACCACGGTGACGGCGAGCATGATGAACGCCCCCTGGATCACCGGGTAGTCCTGCTGGCCGACCGCCTCGTAGATCAGCCGACCGACGCCGGGGTAGGCGAAGACCGTCTCGGTGAGCACCGCGCCACCGACGAGGGTGCCCAGTTGCAGACCCATCAGGGTCAGCGCCGGCAGGATCGCGTTACGTAGACCGTGCTTCCAGACCCGGCGTCGGGCCGAGAGACCACGGGCCTGGGCGGCCCGGATGTAGTCCTCACCGAGGACCTCGATCATGTTGGTGCGCAGGGTCAGCGCGTACGGCCCGAGCTGCACCAGCACCAGCGACAGCACCGGCAGCACCAGATGGTGGGCCAGGCTCAGGTACGCCGCCGCGCCCCGGGTGTCCGGGTCGATCGCCCCACCGATCGGGAACCAGCCGAGCTGGGCCCCGAAGAAGACCAGCAGCAGGATGGCGACGCTGGGCACGAAGAGAGCGTTCGCGCTGATGCCGAAGCCCTGGAGCAGACGGTCCATCAGCTTGCCGCGGTTGACCGCGGCGGTCACGCCGATCGGGATACCGACGGCGACGGTCAGGATGAACGCGGTGCCGGCCAGCAGCAGCGTCCACGGTAGGCGGTCGAGGATGATGTCGGTGACCGGCTGGATCTGCCGGAAGGAGATGCCCAGGTTGCCCTGGAGCAGCTCCCGCAGGTACGACACGTACTGCTCCCACAGCGGACGGTCCAGGCCGTACGTCTTGAGCAGCGCCGCCTGCATCTCCGGCGTCATGTCCCCCTCGACCATCAGGGTCGTGGGGTCCCCCGGCAGGAGCCGGAGCAGGAAGAAAGTCGAAGTGATCGCAATCCACACGGTCAGGACGGCCTTCAGTGCCCGGCTGAGCACGAAACGCACCACGGGGGACCCCTCCTTTCCCTTTGATTCGGGTTACTTGACCGGGGTGACCTGCGCCAACGAGTACGCGGTGACCATGCCGAGCAGGTCCGACGGCGACGCGACGAAGCCGGTGAACTTGCTGGCGTTGTAGGCGAACTGGAAGTTCTCCACGTACAGCGGGGTCAGGTACGCCTGCTCGTGCACGACCTTGTCGATGTTCTTGATCTTGGTCTTGAACGCCTCCGCGTCGGTGGTGCCAGCCGCGTCGTTGATCAGCTGGTCCATCTCGTCGGACTTGAGCAGGTTGTAGTTGATGCCACCCGGGTTGCTGGACAGGTAGGTGCTGCGCAGCTGGTCCATCGGGTTGTCGAACACGCCCCACTGCGAGGCGTCGATGTCGTACTCACCGTTCTTGGTGCGGGTCAGGAAGGTGTTCCGCTCCACGCACTGGTTCTCCAGCTTGATGCCGGCCTTGGCCGCGCTCTCGCGGAAGAGCTGCACCACGCGGGTGATGTTGGCGTTGGACTGGTCACAGGCCACGCCGATGCTGAGTCCGTCGAAGAAGCCGTCGTTGTTGGCGTCCTTGTAGCCGGCCGCGCTCAGCTTGGCCTTCGCGCCCTCGGGGTCGTACGCGTACGGCTGGATCTCGGTGTTGTCGTAGTCGGCGAAGATCGGCGAGATCGGGCCGGCCATCTGCTGGCCGTCGCCCTGGAGCACCGAGGAGATGATCGCCTTGGTGTCGACCGACATCGACAGCGCCTGCCGCACCTCCTGCTTGGCCAGGTGCTTGTTGTTCATGTTGTAGGTCAGGTGCGCGAACCCGAGCGCGCCGACCTTCTCCAGCTTGATCTTCGAGTCGTTCTCGAAGGTCTTCGCCGCCGACACCGGCACCGGCGTGCCCATCATGTCGATGTCACCGTTGCGCAGCGCCAGCATCATCGTGTTGACGTCCGGGTAGACCCGGTACTCGACCTGGCTCACCGCGGCCTTGCCACCCGGGGCCAGCGGGTAGTTCTCGTTGCGCTTCATGACGTAGCGCTGGCCCTTGGTCATGCTGTCCAGCACGAACGGTCCGGCACCGACCCAGTTGGAGTCGTTGGGGAACTTGGAGAGGTCCCCGGCGGTCTCGAAGATGTGCTTCGGCACGATCGACATCCAGAAGCCGACGCCCTCGGCGAACGGCGCGTACGGCTGCGACAGCTTGAACTTCACCGTCGTGGCGTCCGGCGCCTCGATCGACTCGACCCAGGTCAGCTTGGCCGCGACGTTGCCGAGCTTGTACTTCATGATCATTTCGGCGCTGAACTTGACGTCCTCGGCGACCACGGGCTTGCCGTCGGTCCACTTGAAGTCGTCGCGCAGGTTGAAGACCGCGGTCTTGCCGCCGTCCTCGTACTTGTACTCCTTCGCCAGCTCCGGCGCCTTCTTGGCGTTCTCGTCGATCCGCAGCAGGTGCGGGTACATCGCGTTGAGGATCCACGAGTCGGTCTTGCTCAGCGACTGGAGCGGGTTGAAGTTGCTGACGTCGGTGGTGGTGCCGATGCGCAGCACCGAGCCGTCACCCGAGCCGCCGCTCGACGACCCGTTGTCCTCGTTGAGGCTGCAACCGGAGAGACCCAGCGCGGCCACCGCGCCGAGCGCGACGGCAACCCGCCACCGGCCCTTGACTATGTTTTTCACCAAACCTCCTGAAGAACCCGGATGATGTTGCCGCCGATGACCTTGGCGATCTCGTCATCGGAGTAGTCGTGCGCGACCAGCCACCCGACGATGTTGCTGAAGCACTCGGCGGGGTTTTCCATGCCGGACACGTACGGCACCCGGGGGTGGTCCACCACGCCGTGGGCCTTCCCGATCGCCAGGTGCTGCGTGAAGCTGTCGTGCAGCCCGACGTGGTCACCGAAGTTGGTGTCCGGGCCAAACGCGACATGGTCGATGCCGACCAGGTCGACGCAGTACTTGAAGTGGTCCATCACCGACTCGAGCGAGTGGTGTGGGTGGTCGGCCGACAGGGTGGTGTGCGGTGCGGCTTCGATGCCGATCACGCCACCCCGTTCGGCGCAGGCCCGGATCACCTCGTCCGGCTTCATCCGAGGGGTGTTCCAGACCGAGCGGGCACCGGCGTGGGTGATGAACACCGGTACCCGACTCGCCTCGATCACGTCCAGCGAGGTCTGGTCGCCGGAGTGCGAGATGTCGATGGCGATGCCGAGCTTGTTCATCCGGTCCACCGCGCGCCGACCGAAGTGGGTCAGCCCGCCGTCGCGGTCCTCGGAGAGCCCGGAGCCGAGCATGTTGGCCTGGCTGTACGCGATGCCCATCTGGCGTACGCCGAAGCCGTAGAGGATGTCGATACGGTCCAGCTCGTTCTCGATCATCGTGGCTGCTTCCAGCCCCGCCACCAGGGCGAGCTGGCCGTTGCGCTTGGCCTCGAAGATCTGTTCCAGCGTGGTGGCCACGACGACGTAGTCCTGCTTGGCGACGTCGGCGAAGCGCAGGCCGATGTCGTAGATGACGTCGTCCCACTTCCAGGCGTGCTCGCTGGTGACACAGCCGGTGCCGTTCATGAAGTTGTCGAACACGGCGGTCATGCCGGAGCGGGCCAGGCCCTCGAAGCCGAAGGAGTTGCGACCGGTCCGGTTGTAGTCACGCAGCTGCGACACGTCCGCCGGCAGGATCTTCGGGTGCTCGTGCAGCGAGATGGCCATGTGCTCGGTGAGCAACTGGGTCACCCGGGCCCGCTGGCTGTCGGTCAGGCCGAGGTCGTGCTCGGGTACCCGGCCGATCTCCGCTGCCAACTCGAAGACCTTGTAGTCCCGGTGTGGCTCCAGATAGTCGAAGGATCGGTAGCCGCGGTACCTGTCTGCGGTTTCCTGCAACGCCGCTCACCTCATAGGTCAAAGGTCTGAGGAGGTCAAAGGTCAGAGGATGGAGGTCTGACCTCTGGTCTTGGCGGGCACGCTATGTCAGGCCGAGCGGCTGGCGGAAGAGCTGAAACATGACTGTTACAAACTTTTGGAAAGCCCGATGAGCAGGCCAAACAGGCTGGTAGCGCGGTCGTCCCGGATAGTGGACGGTTTGCCGCGCGGCGGTAGCCGGTGAGGAAACGTCGGGTGGCGTTCGTACACTGTCGCCGTGACCGCACCAGCGCCCATAGTTGCGCCCAGCATCCTCGCCGCCGATTTCGCCCGTCTGGCCGACGAGGTGAAGGTGGTGGAGTCCGCGGCCGACTGGCTGCACGTCGACGTGATGGACAACCACTTCGTGCCGAACCTGACCATCGGGCTGCCGGTGGTGCAGAGCCTGCTGGCCGCGACGTCGCTGCCCTTCGACGTGCACCTGATGATCGAGGATCCGCGCCGGTGGGCCCCGGCCTACGCCGACGCGGGTGCCTACAACGTCACGTTCCACGCCGAGGCCTGTGACGATCCCGTCGCCCTGGCCAAGGACCTGCGGGCGGCCGGGGCGAAGGCGGGCCTGGCGATCGACCGGGACACCCCGATCGAGCCGTACCTCGAACTGCTGCCCAGCTTCGACACCTTGCTGATCATGACGATCAAGGCCGGCTTCGGCGGTCAGCGGTTCATCCCCGAACTGCTGGACAAGGTCCGCGCCGCCCGGCGGCACGTCGACGCGGGGCACCTCGAACTACGGATCGAGGTCGACGGCGGTATCGCCGCCGACACCATCGAGCAGGCCGCAGCCGCCGGAGCGGACGCCTTCGTGGCCGGCACCGCCATCTACGGTGCGGCGGACCCGGCCGAAGCGATCGACAAACTGCGCCGGTTGGCCGAGCGGACCAGCCGGCAGGACTGACCGTGGAGCCGGCCGAGGATCAACCAGACCTCATCCTCGTCGTCGACGACGACGAGGACATCGCCCGGTTCGTCGAGTTCAACCTGCGGTTGCACGGCTTCGACGTGGTACGGGCCAGCGACGGTCAGGAAGCCCTCGAGAAGGTCGAGCAACGGCGTCCCGACCTCGCCGTCGTCGACCTGATGATGCCGCGCGTGGATGGCCTCGAACTCACCCGGCGACTGCGGGCCAACCCGCTGACCTCCGCCCTTCCGGTGATCATGTTGACCGCCAAGGGGATGACGGTGGACAAGGTCCACGGCCTCACCGCCGGGGCCGACGACTACGTGGTCAAACCGTTCGACACCGCCGAACTCATCGCGCGGGTCAGTTCGACGCTGCGCCGCAACAAGGAGTTCCGCGAGGTCTCCCCGCTGACCGGGCTGCCCGGCAACAGCCGGGTCCGCCGGGAGATCACCGATCGGATCCGCAGTGGCGTGGACTACGCCGTCGGCTACATCGACATCGACCGGTTCAAGAGCGTCAACGACCGGTACGGCTTCAGTCGCGGCGACGAGTTCATCAGTGCCCTGGCCCGTAGCCTGCACCGGGCGGTGGTTGCCGTCGGACTTCCACCGGCGTTCCTCGGCCACATCGGCGGCGACGACTTCGTCATCGTCTGCGCGCCCGACCAGGTGCGACCACTCACCGAACGGGCCGTGATCGACTTCGAGAAGGCCGCCGACGATCTCTACGATCCGAAGGACCGGGGACGCGGCTACGTCGAACTGCGGGACCGCCGGGGCAACATCCAACGCGCCGCCCTGGTCACCCTGTCGATCGGGGTCTCCGTGTCGGTCGCCGAGCGGCGGTTCACCAACCCGATGGATGCGATCGCCGTCGCCTCGGAGATGAAGAGCGTGGCCAAGGGCCAACCCGGGTCGTACGTCGCCCTCGACCGGCGGCGCGCCACGGGCTGACCAGCGGATCCCGCACCGGAATCCGCGCCCGGGCGGGGTGGTCGGGCCCCGGTCCTGCCGCCGGGGCGGGCCCGGCCCCGCTGCGGCCCGACTGTGAAGTTGCTCCCCTCAGCCGCGACGAAACGTCGATTCCGTGTAAGACTCACACCGTACCCACCACGCGCTGGCGGGACTCGGTGTAATTCCGAACCGGCGGTGATCCACGGCCCGACCGTGGTAAGCCCGCGACCCGGTCGGCTCTGCCGCCCGGTGGACCTGGTGTGAACCCAGGGCCGACGGTTGAGCGCGGGCAGACCGCCCACGCTCAGACAGTCCGGATGGGAGACAGCGCGCGGCGGCGGAGTTCTCGGCGGCCCGGGTCCGGGCTGTCCGGGAAACTCCCGGGGCCGGCTTTGCCGTACCCGGACTCCGCCTGCCCAGGGCCACCCGGCCACGTCTGCCTCCCCGCCCCCGCCCGCGCGCCCCACAGGCGAGCGAAGAAAGTAGGGGCCGGCCGATGGCGAGCGTCTCCACCGACGAGGCGATGCGTCGAGCGATTGATCTGGCTGCCCGAGGACTGGGCACGACCAGTCCCAACCCGGTGGTCGGCTGCGTCATCCTGGACGCCGACGGAGAGATCGCCGGGGAGGGATTCCACGCCTACGCCGGCGGCCCGCACGCCGAGATCGTCGCGCTGGCCCAGGCCGGTGACCGGGCCAAGGGCGGCACCGCCGTGGTGACCATGGAACCCTGCGACCACACCGGCCGTACCGGGCCGTGTACCCGGGCGCTCATCCAGGCCGGCGTCGCCACCGTGGTGATCGGCGTCAACGACCCCAACCCGATCGCCGGCGGTGGCACCGCGACGCTGCGGGCCGCCGGGGTCGAGGTCGAGTCCGGGGTACGCGCCGCCGAGGCGGAAGCCGCCAACATCGCCTGGCTGACCTCGGTACGGCGGGAATGGCCGTACGTGATCTGGAAGTACGCGGCCACCGCCGACGGACGCTCCGCAGCCACCGACGGCACCAGCATGTGGATCACCTCCGAGGCGGCCCGGATCGACGTACACGCCCTACGTGGCACCGTCGACGCCGTGATCGTCGGATCCGGCACCGTGCTGGCCGACGATCCCCGGCTGACCGCCCGTAACCTGCGCGACGGCACCCTGGCCATCCGGCAGCCGCTACGGGTGGTGGTCGACAGCTCCGGTCGTACCCCGGCCGACGCCCGGGTGCGCGACGCCGCCGCCCGCACCTGGATCGCGACCAGCGCGGAGGTCGGGGCGGGCCCCGACGGCCGGGTCGACCTCCCGGCGCTGCTGGCCGCCCTCTACCAGCGCGGCGCGCGGTCCGTGCTGCTCGAGGGCGGGCCGACCCTGGCCGGATCGTTCCTGGCCGCCGGCCTGGTCGACAAGATCATCGGGTACGTCGCGCCCAAGCTGCTCGGCGCCGGGCCGACCGCGCTGGCCGACGCCGGGGTGCACACCATCGCCGACGCCATCGACCTGGACTTCGTCGACATCACCCGGGTCGGTCCGGACCTGCGGATCACCGCGCTGCCCCGCAAGAGGGAAGGCTGAGACATGTTCACCGGAATCATCGAGGAACTGGGGTCGGTCGTCCGGCTGACCGACACCAGCGAGGACTCCGCCCTGCTGGCGGTACACGGGCCGGTCGTCACCTCCGACGCCCGCCACGGCGACTCCATCGCCGTCAACGGGGTCTGCCTGACCGTGGTCGACGTCGCCGACGGCACCTTCACCGCCGACGTCATGGGGGAGACGTTGCGCCGCTCGTCGCTGGGCGTGCTGCAACCGGGCGACCCGGTCAACCTGGAACGGGCCGCCACGCTGGGCAGCCGGCTCGGCGGACACCTCGTGCAGGGGCACGTGGACGCCGTCGGGAAGATCCTCAGCCGGGAACCCGCCGCCCAGTGGGAGACCGTCCGGTTCACCCTGCCGGGCCAGATCGCCCGGTACGTGGTGGAGAAGGGGTCGATCACGGTCGACGGGGTGTCGCTGACCGTCGCCGAGGTCACCGACGACAGCTTATCCGTCGGGCTGATCCCGACCACGCTCAAGCTCACCACCCTCGGCCACAAGGGCATCGGCGACCCGGTCAACCTGGAGGTCGACGTGCTGGCCAAGTACGTCGAGCGCCTGTTGGGAAACCGCTGATGGAACCGCTGTACTGGCTACTCGACGCCCGCCTGGAGGTGGCCGGCTCGACCGTGCTCTGGCGGGAGATCGTCGGCAACGGCTTCGGCCTGGCATCGGCGCTGCTCGGGCTACGTCGCGTCGTCTGGGCCTGGCCGGTCGGCATGTTCGGCAACGCGTTGCTGCTCACGGTCTTCCTCGGTGGGGTCTTCACCACCCCGCAGGCCCTCGACCTCTACGGCCAGGCCGGCCGGCAGGTCGCCTTCTTCACCGTCAGCGCCTACGGCTGGTGGCGCTGGTCGCGTACCCGACGGGCGGGCGCGGCACCGGAAGGCGCGGCGGTGGCGCCCCGCTGGGCCACCGGCCGGGAACGACTGGTGATGGTCGGCGTGACCGTACTGGCCATCGCACTGGCCTACCCGATCCTGCTGGCCCTAGGCTCGTGGGGACCCCTGCCGGATGCCTGGATCCTGGTCGGCAGCATGCTCGCCACGTACGGCATGGCCCGGGGTTGGGTGGAGTTCTGGCTGATCTGGATCGCCGTCGACGCTGTCGGCGTCCCACTGCTACTGGCCGGCGGGTTCTACCCCTCGGCCGCCATGTACGCCGTCTACGGCCTCTTCTGCGGATGGGGCTTCGTCAGCTGGCTGCGTACCTCGCGGGCGTCCCGGCGGGTACCCAGCCCCTCTCTGCCGAGTTACGCGGAGGCAGTCGCATGAGAATCGTGGAGAGCATGAACGGAGCCGGTGAGCCCGGTCCGGGCGAGGTTGGTTCGGGTGAGGTTGGTCCGGGCGAGGTTGGTCCGGGCGAGGTCGGTCCGGGTGAGGTTGGTTCCGGCCCGAGCCGGTTCGGCACCATCGAACAGGCCGTCGCCGATCTCGCCGCCGGTCGCGCCGTGGTGGTCGTCGACGACGCCGACCGGGAGAACGAAGGCGACCTGATCTTCGCCGCCGAACTCGCCACCCCCGAACTGCTGGCCTTCATGGTCCGCTACACCTCCGGCTACATCTGCGCGCCGCTGACCGAGGAGGACTGCGAGCGCCTCGAACTGCCGCCGATGTACCACACCAACCAGGACCGGCGGGGCACCGCGTACACGGTCACCGTCGACGCCCGGGAAGGCGTCAGCACCGGCATCTCCGCCGCCGACCGGGCGCACACCATCCGGCTGCTGGCCGACCCGGCGACCAGCCCCACCGACCTGGCCCGGCCGGGACACGTCGTACCGCTGCGGGCAAAGGCCGGCGGGGTGCTGCGCCGTCCCGGACACACCGAGGCCGCCATCGACCTGACCCGGCTGGCCGGACTGCGCCCGGCCGGTGTGCTCTGCGAACTGGTCAACGACGACGGCACCATGATGCGCCTGCCCGACCTGGAGAAGTTCAGCGCCGAGCACCAGTTGACGCTGATCACCATCGCCGACCTGATCGCCTACCGGCGGCGTACGGAGAAGCAGGTCGAGCAGGTTGCCGAGGCACGGCTGCCCACCCCGCACGGCGTCTTCCGGGCCTTCGGCTACCGCGCCGAACACGACCCGGCCGAACATGTCGCCCTGGTCTACGGCGACCTCGGCGACGGGCAGGACGTGCTGGTCCGCGTCCACTCCGAGTGCCTGACCGGGGACGTGTTCGGCTCACTGCGCTGCGACTGCGGCCCACAGCTCAACGCCGCCCTGGCCCGGGTCGCCGAGGAGGGGCGGGGCGTGGTCCTCTACGTACGCGGCCACGAGGGGCGGGGCATCGGCCTGCTGCACAAGCTCCAGGCGTACCAGTTGCAGGACCTCGGCCGGGACACGGTCGACGCCAACCTGGAACTGGGCCTGCCCGCCGACGCCCGCGACTACGGCACCGGCGCGCAGATCCTCTACGACCTGGGCGTGCGCTCGATGCGCCTGCTGACGAACAACCCGGCCAAGCGGGCCGGGTTGGAAGGCTACGGGCTGACCGTCGTGGGCCGTGAGGGCCTGCCGATCCGCCCACACCCGGAGAACGTGCGCTACCTGCGCACCAAGCGGGACCGGATGGGGCACCTGCTCGACGAACTGGACGAGGTCACGGAAGGACTGGCATAACGATGGCAGGTTTCGGAGAACCGGACACGTCCACGGTGGACGCCGCCGGGCTGACCGTCGGGGTGGTTGCCGCCCGCTGGCACGGTGAACTGACCGACCACATGCTCGACCGGGCGGTCGCCGCCGCCAAGGCCTGCGGTGTCGACGACGTGGTCACCGCCCGGGTGGCCGGCTCGGTCGAGCTTCCGGTGGTCGCCCAGGCGCTGGCCCGCCGCTGTGACGTGGTGGTGGCGCTCGGCGTCGTGGTCCGGGGAGCCACCGCCCACTTCGACTACGTCTGCAAGTCGGTGACCGAGGGGCTGACCCGGATCGCGCTGGACACCGGTAAGCCGGTCGCCCACGGCGTACTCACCGTCGACACCCTCGACCAGGCCCGGGACCGGGCCGGTCTGCCGGGCTCCGCCGAGGACAAGGGCTGGTCCGCCACCATCGCTGCCCTGGACGCCGCCCTCACCATCCGGGCCCTCTGAGCTGGACGCGCGGGAGCTTCCCCGCCTCCTCCGTTGATCATGAAGTTATAGCCCGGTTTGATCTCTGATTCCGGCTATAACTTCATGATCGACGGGGTTGACGGTCCAGCCCGAAGGCTGTGACGAACAACGACAGGGCAACGATCAGGCACCCTGTTGCAGCGGTCGGCACGGCGAGCGGACCACCGAAGGTCAACGCGAATACGGTGACCAGCTGCCCGCTTGCCGCAACGGAGACCCGCAGGTCAGCGGCGATCTCGGGCAGGATTCCCGCGACGATCGTGTCATCGGTGCCGAAGGAGAGTGCCAGCAGGAACAGGGCAGCCAGAGACCTGCATCCCGTACGAACCGGCGCAGCCCGACCCGCGGGGGACTTGCCTGCCAGCTGCCTAACTGGCGTCGAGCTAACCGGCGTCGAGCCAACCCAGGCGGGCCGCCTGGAAGCCCAGTTGCATCCGGGTCTGCACCTGCGCCAGGTCCATCAGGCTACGCACCCGACGTTGGACGGTACGCAGCGACGTTTCCAGATGGGTGGCGACGGCGTGGTCGGTGAGGCCGGTCAGCAGCAGGCTGACGATCTGCACGTCCAGGTCGTCGACCTGACCACCGGCAACCTCCGAGATGGTGTCCGCCGAGGTGACGACCCGGGTCGCCCTGGCCCACTCCCCCGGGCCAGGGCCGCGTGTTCGGCCACGTTCTCGGCCGAACTGATCGCCGTCACGGGTGCCTTGACGAAGCTCATGACCTCTTCGCGGGCACCGAGTTGTAGCTGCCCGAACCGCTCACGGATGGCCTCCACGCCGTGTACGACGTCGACGACGTCCGCCACCCCACGGCTGAGGGTGGCCGTCCGGTAGATCTCGTCGAGTGAGTCGATCTCGAGTTCGGCCAGCTTGATCTCGTTCTGCCGTTGGATCGGCAGCGCCCGCAGTGCCGCCGCCGGTGGGGAGGCGACGAACCGGGTGGTGTCGCCGAGACTGCGGGCGGTGAGGCCCCTGTCTTCGAGCAGGCTGAGCCTGCGTGCGACCTCGCTGGTGTCGCCGCCGACGAGGCCGGCGAGTTCGGCGGGGGTGGCGGAGGCGACCGAGATCAGGGCGCGGTAGGCGTCCGACTCCTCAGGGGACAGTCCCAACACGTCCGACAGCATGACGTTTCCGCCTGTGATTCGGCGTACCAGTGTGGCGGGTTTGTGCCATGGAAGGAAGCCGCCGTCTCGGATTTGTTGGCATCCCTGGCGAAGCGCCCGAGTGTCTGCCGTACCCATGGATGTCTCTGGCCGAGAGGTGCCCTGGGCCACGAAGATCGCGAAGCCTGGTTGCCGCTGGCCGCTGCCGCGACCCTGAGCGCCGTACCGGTCGTGCCCGCCGCCGCAGCACCCAGCGAGCTGCGCCAACAGAACACGGCCGACGCCACCACCATCACGACCGACAGCGCCACCCTCATCGCCGGCGAGGTCGTGACGGTGACCGGGGCGTAAGTCGGGCACCGAGGTCGCCACCATCGGCCAGAACACCGGTTCGACCGGCGGTGTCCAGCTCCGGACCGTCGGCGGCAACCACTACGTCATCCCCGCGAGGTCCTGGTTCCAGGCGGTCCAGGTGACCGTGCCGGCGGTCTCGCCGGACGGCGAATTCGGGACTTTCGGCCCGGCGGCCCATATACCCCAGGGGGTAATCTCGCCTTGGCGGTGACAGGGCCGCCCGGACGCGAGGGGGCATGGTGAGGACGATCGTGGTTGGCGGGGTGGCCGGTGGCATGTCGGCGGCGACCAGGCTGCGCCGACTGGCATCCGGGGCCGAGATCGTGGTGCTGGAGCGGGGGCCGGAGGTCTCGTACGCCAACTGCGGGCTGCCGTACTACGCCGGCGGCGTGATCGAGCGCCGCGACGACCTGCTGCTGCAGACCCCGCAGAGCCTGCATACCCGGTTCGGGCTCGACGTGCGGGTGCGCACCGAGGTTCTGGCGATCGACCGGGAGACCCGTCGGCTGCGGGTGCGTGACCTGGTTACCGGCCGGGAGTACGACGAGGGCTACGACCATCTGGTGCTCAGCCCGGGCGCCGCACCGGTCGTGCCGGAGTTGCCTGGCGTCGAGCGGGCGTTGACGCTGCGCACTGTCGCCGAGGCCGACCGGCTCGCTGCCGCCGTGCGTGGCGGCGCCCGCACGGCGGTCGTCGTCGGCGGCGGGTTCATCGGCCTGGAAGTCGCGGAGAACCTGGCCCGCCGGGGCCTCACCGTCGCCGTCGTCGAGCGCGACGCCCAGGTGCTGGCGCCGCTCGACCCCGAGATGGCCGCGCCGGTCCATGCCGAACTGGCCGCGAACGGCGTGGCCCTGCACCTCGGTGCCACGGTGACAAAGGTCCTCGCCGACGTGGTCGAACTGCACGACGGCCGGCTGCTCGACGCAGACCTGGTGCTGCTGGCCATCGGCGTACGGCCGGAGACCGACCTGGCCAGCGGCGCCGGCCTCAAGCTCGGTCCGCGCGGCGGGATCGCCGTCGACGAGACCATGCGCACCAGTGACCCGCACATCTATGCGGTCGGTGACGCCGTGGAGAAGGTGGACCGGGTGGGCGGTGCGCCGTCGCTGATCCCGCTGGCGAACTCCGCCAACCGGCAGGGGCGGCTGGCCGCCGACGCCATTGCCGGGCTCCCGGTGCGGCTGGGTGGGCGTATCGGTACGGCGATCGTGCAGGTCTTCGGCCTGACAGTCGCCACCACCGGCGCGAACGAGAAGCGGCTACGCGCCGCCGGACGGCCCTACCGGGTGATCCACACCCATCCAGCATCACACGCGGGCTACTACCCGGGCGCCGAGCCGATGTCGCTCAAGCTCCTTCTCGATCCGGACGACGCAACCCTCCTCGGGGCGCAGGCGGTCGGCGGCGCGGGCGTCGACAAACGTATCGACGTGCTCGCCACCGCTCTGTACGCGGGCCTGCGCGCCGACGAACTGGCGGACCTGGAACTGGGGTACGCCCCGGCGTTCGGGTCGGCCAAGGATCCGGTGAACATGCTCGGCTACATCGCCGGCAACCAGTTGTCCGACGGCGAGCAGAGCATCCAGTGGCACGAGGTGGCAGCTGCGGTCGAGGCCGGCGCCGCGCTGCTCGACGTGCGCACCGCGGCCGAGTACGCGGCTGGCCATCTGCCGGGAGCGATCAGCCTGCCGTTGGACGAACTGCGCGAGCGGATGGCCGAGGTGCCCGACCGGGCCCTGATCGTGTATTGCCAGGTCGGCCAGCGCGGACACACGGCCACCGCGCTGCTCACCGGCCACGGCTACCGGGTGCACAACCTCGACGGCGGCTACCGCACCTGGAAGGCGGGCACGGCCAGCGTGCAGTCCGCCAGGCCAGGAGCCGCCTGATCAGTCGGCTCCCTGGTTGGTGCCGGTACGGGTCTTCTCGCCAGCCAGTGGCTCGAACGGCTGGCCGCCGCGCTCGAACCGGTGCGGGGCGGTGGCCGGCGTCGACTTCCGAAGTCGAGGACTTCCGAAGTCGGGGACTACTGAAGTCGAGGACTACTGAAGTCGAGGACTACTGAAGGTCGAGCCGGAACGGGATGTCCGGACACCGTGGACAGATGAAGATCCGCAGCGCGCCCCAGCGTCCGACGGTGACCCCGGTCGGCTCCTGAAGCGCGAGCCGGTCCGGGTGCGCCCCGTCCACGTCCCGTTCCTCGACCGGGCACCACCGGTCCCGGGTTCCGCCGTCGTACTCGGACGAGTCGATGACGAGTGCCAGTGTGGTCGGACCGGCGCAACGTGGGCACGGTGTGGGGAGCAGGTCGGTGACGTTCCACTTGGCATACCCGCCGACCTTCCAGCCGGGGGCCATGAAGGTGTCGACGTAGTCTTCGTCTCTGTCCTCGTCCTCCTCCTCCCAGTCGTCCACCTGTGCGCGGAGGTGGTTCGGCAGCTCCTCCGGGTACGGGTATTCGACGATCTGCTCGGGGTGCAGTCGGCAGGGACGGGGCAGGTATCCGTCGTTGCCGACATCGCCGGTCGGCGGATCGGCGAGGATCTCGGTCACCTCCGCCTCGCGTCGCCACCGCAGGTGTAGGCGAGGGCCGTGCAGGGAGGTCTCGTCGTGGTCGAACGGGCACCACAACACCTGGAGCAGGTCGGCACCGCCGGGGCGGGGCAGATCAGGCACGTCCACGGCCCGCAGCTGGGCCAGCGCCACCATCGGATTGGGGCGAGGATGTGGCTTCGGGCGGTACCGGTAGCCGACGACCGGCCCGCCGTTGACCGAGCCCCAGCCGCTGAAGCCCGGACCGACCAGCCGGGCGATTTTGTCGTGTACCTCGGCCTCGCCCTCGGCCAGCACATGCCGGACGGTACGACGGGCCTGCGCATCGTGTAGCCGGGCCACCAGTTCGGCCGGGAGCGGCACCTCCTCCCGGGCGGTGTACGGGGTGTCGCACGTGGGCCACGGCTCGTCCACCGGCCAGCGCAGCGGCCCACCGACATGACTGTCCCGGGCGGTGACCGTCCCCGGTCGTGGATGCAGTCGGGTGGCGGTCCGGCCGAGTTTCGCCAGCCCGGGGAAGCGGGCGAGGGCATCGGACGGGACCGGCGATGTGATCACCGGGCAATGGTAGTCACCGGCTGGGACAGGACCGTGCCGCGCCAGACCGGATCCGCTGATCAGCGCCGCCTCAACGGTCGTACTGTGGCAGGGGTGACCGTGCCTACCGATGCGCTGCTCGGGTGCTCCCGGCGGCACCTGAGCAGTACGGTTCGTACCGAGTTCGGGGTGACGCCGAAGGAGTGCCAACGGCTCGTCCGCTTCGAGTCTGCCCGGGGCCGGCTCGTGGCCGCCGCCAGGGCCGGAGAAGTCGGTCTGCATGGTCACCCACGGTGCCGAGGTGGTCGTGCCGATCGAGAACCGGCCCTATGGCAAGCGCTCGGGCCGCATCCGTGACCCGTTCGGCCACTTGTGGATCATCACCGGCGCGCTCCGCTGAGCCGACCCACGCCACGGTCGTGGGGGGGGGGGGGGGGGGGGGGGGCCGGGGCCCACGACACACCACTTGCTGACCTTTGGGCGACCAGGTGCGGGGCTGCGGAGGACACCAGGGGTAGCAGTTCGTCGAACCGCTCAGCGAGCTGGGCGAGATCGGTCCCATGTGGGTGGTCGAACCGGATGCGGCCCGGTCGGATGGCAGGTCGGACCCGAGCCGAGGAACGTTCGTCCCCACTCCGTAAGCTGACGATCTCCACTCCGGCTCTTGGAGAAACCCTTGCCCGACAATGTGTTTGAGCAGTTCACGACCGACGACGGGCAGCTCGCGGTCGAACTGCTCGTGCAGCCGGCCATCACCTACGCCCTGGTACGCAACCGGGTGCCGCTGGTCCGTCACCTGTCGCTGACCAACCTCGGCGAAGCCCCGCTCTCCGGGATGGTGCTGACGCTCGAACTGCGCAGCGCGCATGGGGAACTGACCGAGTCGTGGCGGCGTACCGTCACCGGGGTGCTCCGGCCCGGCGCGACCATGGGCTGGGACTACTTCGCGGACCTCGCCCCGGATCCGGAACAGTTGAGCCGAATCGACGAGGCGTTCCCGGTCGACTACCGGTTGACGGTGCACCGCCCCGGCCGCCCCGACCTGCGTCTGTCGGCACCGTCGTCGGTGCTGGCACACGACGAATGGTTCAACAGCCCGGCGCTGTACGACACCCTGGCCGCGTTCGTGCAGCCCGACACCAGGGCGGTCGCCGCGATCCTCCAGACCGCGGCGCAGATCCTGCTCCGGCGTACCAACTCCAGCGCGTTGCAGGGCTACCAGGCCGGACCCGAACGGGCCGCACACATCGCCGGCGCGGTCTACGAGGCACTGCGCCACCTGGGCATCGCCGCCCGGCCGCTGCCCGCACCGTTCGAGAACACCCGACAGAAGGTACGCACCACCGCCACTGTCCTCACCGGACGGATCGGCACCGGTCTCGACCTGGCGACGACGTACTCCGCGTGTCTGGCGGCGGCCGGACTGCACCCGTTGATCTGGATCGCCCGGGGACACGTCTTCGCCGGATTCCTGCTCGACGAGGAGCGGCTGGGCTCGGTGACCGTGACCGAACCCGGCCTGCTGGTCTCGATGGTCGAATCCGGTCGGGCGGTGCCGGTGGAGCTGTCCCGGATCGGGGGCGGCGGGCAGCCGGCGAGCTTCCCGGAGGCGGTGCAGGCCGGGCTCGAACACTTCCGTGACCAGGCCGCCCGGGACCTGCGGGGGGTCGTCGACATCCGGTTGGCACACCGTTCCGGTGTCCGCCCGCTGCCGTCGACGGACACGGCGCAGACACCGCCGCCGACCGCCGGGGACGCCCTCGGTGCCGAGTCGATCGATCTGCCGCTCGGCGGAGCGCGTACGAAGCTGCACCGCAGCGCCGCCGACGGAGACGACGCACCACCGCAGTCGGACACGTCACCGGCGCGCGTGCAGCGGTGGAAGAAGACACTGCTCGACCTCAGTCTGCGCAATCCGCTGCTCAACCTGCCCACCCGGGGCCGGGGACTGGAACTCCACGTGCCCGTCGGAGCGCTCGCCCTGCTAGACGACCTCATCCACGACGGCAGGCAGCTGGAGATCGCCTCGCAGGACGCGGTCGGCCACCTGGCGGACCGGGGTGGTGCCCGGCGGGTGCAGGAACTCGACCCCGAGGTCCTCACCCGGGAACTGCGCACCAGCCACCGCCTCTACGGGGCGGTCACCGAGGCGCGCTACACCGACACCATGCGGGAGCTGCAGCGCGAGGCCCGCACGATGGAACAGGAGACCGGAGGAAACTATCTCTACCTGACCATCGGCACCCTCGTGCACCCGAAGACCACCGGTGGAGAGGCCCACGCACCGTTGTTCCTGCTGCCGGTACGCATCGAAGGCGGCACCGGGCGGCGTCCGTACGGGATCGTCATCGACGGTTCCGAGGTCGCCACCCCGAACTACTGCCTGATCGAATGGTTGCGGGTCAAGCACGGCGTACGGATCGCGGAACTGGAGCAGCCGGCGCTCGACGAGCGGGGCATCGACATCCCCCGGACCCTGGCCGCCATCAAGACCAGGCTCATCGACAACCGGCTCGACTACCGCATCGACGAGGCGGCGAACCTGCGCCTGTTGCAGTTCTCCACCTTCCAGATGTGGCGTGACCTCACCGACCACTGGCCGGTCTTCATGGAGAACCCGGTCGTCCGGCACCTGGTCGAGTCCTTTGGCGACTCGTTCGACGACCCGGCCCGCGCCGCCGGCGACGCCGAGGTGGACGAGGCGCAGCTGCACCTGCCCATCCCGGCGGACGGATCGCAGATGCAGGCGATCGTCATGGCCGAGCGGGGCCAGTCGTTCATCCTCGAAGGACCGCCCGGCAGCGGCAAGTCGCAGACCATCACCAACATGATCGCCAAGGCGGTGGCCGAGGGCCACTCGGTCCTCTTCGTCGCCGAGAAGCAGGCGGCGCTGGAGGTCGCCAAGCGCCGTCTCAACCAGATCGGCCTCGGCCCGTTCGCCCTCGACCTGCACGGCCGCAAGCAGTCGATCAACGCCATCCGGGAGCAGCTGCGGGAGGCGTTGGACCAGCGGGAGACCGGCGACGAGAACGCCTGGGCAGCTGTCGAGACCGCCTACCGTACGCGGCTCGTCCCGCTGGCCCGCTACCCGGAGCAGGTGCACGCCGAGAACGCCGCCGGCCGGTCGCTCTGGTCGGCGTACGAACAGGTCCTTGCGTACGGCGACGGGCCGACCGCGCCCATCCCGGTGTCCTACCTGGCCGCTCCGCAGGCCGTACGGGCACAGGTCGAGGAGACCCTGCGGGAGTTTCCCACCGCCGCCCACGCGGCCCGGCTGCGACCGGACCATCCGTGGGCGCTGAGCGGCTGCCGGGACCTGACCGGCCTGCACGTCGAGGCGGTCACCCAGATCGCCGCCGAGTTGGAGGCCAGCCGTGCCGAACTCGCCGCCGAGCCTCAGCTGATGTCACTGCTGCGGGACCTGCCCGGCCCCGAGGCGATCCGTGACCTCACGCCCGCCGCCTGGCTGGCCGTACGGGGCCTGCTGCCCGACTGGGACACCACCCAGCAGGCGGCCAACCGTGGCTGGGACGAGGCGGTCAGCCGGTTGCGGACCGAGCTGGCGCAGTACCAGCACAACTACGAGGGCGAGCTGACCACCTTCCGGCCCGAGGTCATGCGCGTCGGTGAACTGGAGGCGTGGTACGCCGAGGCGCAGGCGACGACCAGGCGGTTGTTCGGCAAGGCGAGACGTCGCCGGGCCATCACCGAACGACTGGCCGGCTACCTCCAGCCGTTGACCGCGATCGACCCCGAGCAGGTCGAACTGATCCTGAGCCGCCTGGTGGCGGCGCAGGCGCACGCCGACGCGCTGCTCCAGCAGTTGGCCGTGGCCGGCGGCCTGTGGCTGCCGACCGACTGGCACCCGGCCGACCCGGACGCCGAGGTGCAGCTGTACGAGGCGGTGCAGGCGACCCAGGCCAGCCGGGACCTGCTGGCGACCCACCCGGCAGCCTGGGAACTGTTCCACAACAGCCTCGGCGAGTCGGGGGCGATCCTGCTGGACCAGGTCGCCGCACGGTGGCGTGCCTGGCAGGGCGTACTGCGCACCGGGACCGCCGAGCTGGACCTCTGGGCCGGTGGGTCGTCCTGGCTCGACGCGTGGCAACGCGACGGCGCGACCTGGCTGCACGAGCTGCGAACCGAGGCGTTGTTTCCGCTCCACCGCTGGGCCGACCTGCTCGTCCACGGCGACGTGCTGGCCGCCGCCGGTCTCGGCGACTACCGCGCCCGGTTGCTGACCGGGCAGGTCGACCCGCAGCAGGTCGAGGAGGCGTACCAGCGGGGGATCGCCACGGCGTCGCTGCCCGAGCGACTCCGGGTCGGCGGGCTCCAGGACTTCGACCCGGACCAGCACGACGAGCACATCGTCCAGTTCGAGTCGGCCGCCCGGGAGTTGCGTACGGCGCTACCGCAGCGGCTGCCGTCGGTGCTCGTACGCCGCCGTCCCTTCGACCCGACCGACCAGCGGGGCCGGTTCACCGACTTCGTGACCGAGTTGCGTCGCAAGCGCGGCGGCAAGACGTTCCGCGAGCTGTTCGAGGCGTACCCGGACCTGGTGCTGGCACTCACCCCCTGCGTGCTGGTCAGCCCGGCGTCGGCCGCGAACTTCCTCGCGCCCGGAGCGCACCGTTTCGACCTGGTCATCTTTGACGAGGCGTCCCAGATCCGGGTGGCCGAGGCGGTCGGGGCGATGGGCCGGGGACGGGCAGTCGTGATCGTCGGTGACTCCCGGCAGATGCCGCCGACGACGGTGATGCAGGCCGCCCACGGTGTCGAGGAGCAGGTGGAGGAGAACGGGCCGGTACCCGAGGACCTGGAGAGCATCCTCACCGAGGCGGTCGAGTCCGGGCTGCCGCAACGTTGGCTGTCCTGGCACTACCGCAGCCACGACGAATCGCTGATCGCCTTCTCCAACCGTTACTACTACGACAGCCAACTCTCCAGCCTGCCGTCTCCCGGAGTCGACGGCTCGGCCGGCATCCGCTGGCACCGGGTCGACGGCCACTTCGACCGGGGAGCCACCCGTACCAACGAGGTGGAGGCCCGGGCGATCGTGGCGGAGGTCGGCCGCCGGTTGCGTGACCCGGCCACCGCCGACCAGTCGATCGGCGTGGTGACCTGCAACATCCAGCAACGGAACCTGATCCTCAACCTGCTGGAGGAGAGCAGCGATCCGCTGGTCCGCAAGCACCTGTCCGCCGTCGCCGAGCCCATCTTCGTCAAGAACCTGGAGAACGTGCAGGGTGACGAGCGGGACGTGGTCCTGTTCTCGCTGGCGTTCTCACCGCACCCGGAGACCGGCCAGCTGCCGCTCAACTTCGGCCCGTTGAGTCAGGCCGGTGGGGAGCGGCGGTTGAATGTCGCCATCACCCGGGCCCGGCGACAGGTGGCGCTGTTCGCCTCGTTCGACCCCGGTCACATCGACCTGGCCCGGACCACCGCGGTCGGCACCCAACACCTGCGGGCGTACTGCGAACTGGCCGCCGCCGGCACCGACCGGCTCGGTGACCTGGCCAGCGGCCGGACGGACCGGTCGAGCCGGGTACGCGACGAGGTCGCCGAGGCGATCCGGGCCCGTGGGTACGAGGTCACCACCGCCCACGGGTTGTCCGATTTCACCGTCGACATCGCCGTACGGGCCCCCGGGGCGGAACGTTGGCAGGTGGCGATCATGCTCGACGGTCCGGAGTGGAGTCGCCGGCACACGGTCGTCGACCGGGACTCGGCACCCGACCTGCTGCGTACCATCATGGGCTGGTCGCAGGTGGTCCGGTTCTGGCTGCCGACCTGGATCCTCGACCGTGACGCCCTGCTCGACCGGATCGGGGCGGCCGTGGCCACCGCAGCCGCCGTCGAGGCAGCGGCCCGGACCGATGCGGAACCGGCCGCCGGAGCAGTGGTCACCGGAGCAGCGGCCATCGGAGCAGCGGCTGAGGTGGTGATGGAACCCGGTGCCGAGCCGGTGGCCGCGATCGACGACGAGGCACCGCCGGAGGGTGACGGCGGAGCATGGGTGCGACCGTTCGTGCCGTACCTGCCGACCGTGCTCGGCACCCAGGCCGACATCGGCGCGGCCGGCGTCGAGCAGGGCGCCCAGCCGACGGTCCGTAAGGCGCTCTGGGAGATCCTCGCCGCCGAGGGGCCGATCGAGCAGCACCGACTGGCTCGGCTGACGCTGGCCCGGTTCGAGTACACCCGGGTCCGGGCGGATCGCCGGGCCGCGGTGCTGGCGCTGGTCGACCCCGAACTCGTACGGGAGCATCCGGAGGTCGGCACCTTCGTGTGGCCGACCGGCGTCAACCCGCTCACCTGGCGGGGCATCCGGGTCACCCAGGTCAGCACCGACCGGGCGATCGGCGAGGTGCCGCCGGAGGAGGTCGCGAACGCCCTGGTGCACGTCGTACGGTCCACGCCGCTCGACGAGGACCAGCTTCTCCGGTCGGCCCTGGAACTGCTCGGCTACCGCCGCCGGACGGAGAAGAGCGACAGGCACCTGCGGTACGGGCTGCGCATCGCCGAGATGAGTGGCCGGATCCAGCACACCGCCGACGGCCGGTACACGGTGGCGGGCTGACCGGCCCGGTTCTCGACGATCATGCCGATGACGCCGCAGCACGGGTCTCGTGCGCCCGTTATCGGCAGGAACGCGTCGATAGCGAGTTGATTGCCAATGGCGGGTAGGCCGACCCGACATGTGCCTGTCGGGAGTCGATAACCGCAATCCACCGTATCGTGTGCTTTATTCACACTAGGCCTGCTTCCTCCGGGTAGTCGCCCTACCGTGGCCACCAGCGGGCGACGATCCGTCGCCCTCCGCGCCCATGTCGGCGTGGTCAAGCCTTGGGTAGGGCAGGAGAACTTGATGTCCAGGTTTCACAGGGGTCAGGAGGATTCCGAAAGGCCTCCGGTACAACGAACGAGACGACGCTGGTTCCCAGCCGGCGGACTGGTCGCCAGAAGCGTGGCCATGGGAGCGGCCGGGCTCGGCATCGTCTCGATGGTCGGTGGCAGCCACGCCCTGGGCGGTCCGGGCCTGGGGCAACTGACCTCGATCGCCGCGAATGGCGGTGCCGAACAGGCTGGCCAGAAGGACCGGGAACCGGCCCCGGAGGACCAGCCCGGAGCACACGCGCCCGCGACGGCAGACCCGACCGACGGAACCGGTGGGGACAAGGACGGAACCGGTGGGGACAGGGCGGAGACCCCCAGGACGTCCGAGGCGACCGCCGTACCGTGCAATTCGAGCGAACTGGTCTCCGCCCTGGTCCGCGCCAACAACGAGGGTGGCGGCAACATCGCGCTGGCGGCCGGCTGCACGTACACGCTGGCCAAGCCCGACCAGAGCGACGCCGAGTCCGGCCTGCCGGTGATCTACCACCCGATCACCATCAACGGTGCGGGCGCGACCATCAGCCGGAGCACCGACGCTGCGGTGTTCCGGTTCTTCACCGTTCGCGGCGGAGGCGAGCTGAAGTTGGTCGACCTCACCCTCACCAACGGGCGTGCCGCAAACGGCGGAAGCATTCAGGTAGACCACGACGCCACCGCCGCCGTCGAGCGGGTCACCATCACCCAGAGCACCGCGCTCGCCGCGGAAGGGGGCGGTGGCGCCATCTTCAACGACGGCCACATGACCGTGGTCGACAGCAAGTTCCACGACAATCAGGCGGCCGGTGCGTCAGGCAAGGGTGGGGCCATCCTCAACGGGGGCGTCTTCACCATGGCCGATTCCGAGTTCACCAACAACAGCGCCAACGCGTTCGGTGGTGGCTTCGCCAACTTCCAGGGCGCGGCCGATGTCGCCACCACCGCCTTCACCTACAACAACGCGACCGAGGGTGGCGGCATTGCCAGCGTCAACGCCCGGACCAAGGTCTGGGACACCGACGTCATCCGCAACTTCGCCAAGGTCGGTGGCGGCATCCTCAACCGGGACGCGGTGATCACCCTGCGCAACCTGACGGTGCACCGGAACACGTCGACCACGAACGGCGGCGGCATCGCCACCGTCAACGGCCTCGTCGCGGCCGACGACAGCTTCATCGAGGAGAACACCGGGCGCGGGAACGGTGCCGGCATCTTCGCAGAGAAGTCGACCCTTCTCGTACGGGGAACCGAGGTGAACCGCAACAGTGGGGTCGGGGCGCTCTCGAAGGGCGGCGGCATCCACGCCGAGAAGGGTCAGGTCTCGGTGTTCAAGAGCAGGCTGACCGAGAACAACTCCACCGCGAAGCCGGGCGGCTTCTTCGCGAAGGACGCCAAGACCAAGATCGACGGTAGGTCGTCCATCACCAAGAACCGGCCCGTCAACTGCGGGAACGGCATCGAGCACTGCTCCGACTGACCAGCGGCACCAACGCCGGAGGATATGGGACCGAAAACCGACAGGGGGCGTGACCGCCATGGTCACGCCCCCTGCGGGCGTATCCGCCACCGTGGGACGTCGTCGGGCCGGCACCGGTGGCGCGTCGACCGGCAGTGTCAGAGGTGGCCGGCAGGATGACGGCTCGGCTCCCAGACAGGAGGAGAATCCGGTGCCGGTCAGGAACCAGCAGGTGGCAGCGTATGCATTCCTACAGGAGATGTACGAGGACGCGTACTTCCCCGATCACCTGGTCGACAAGGGCAGGGCGATCCTGCTGCGGCTCTGTGAACGGATCGAGGCCGAGCAACCACCGGACCTGACCACGCTCTACGCGCTCACCGAGGTGGCCACGGAGGAGTTCAACGCCCTGGAGACGGAGTTCGACGCGGCCGGTAGTGAGATCGAAACCGTGGCCCGGGAGGAGATCGGTGCAGGCTTCCACTTCGTGGCGACGGCGTACGGCTTCACCGAGGCCGACCCGGAGAAGCTGATCGCCGTACGGAACTGGTGACAGGACGGGGACACCCGCTGCCCGCCACTTCCACCAGGCAGCAGGCGGCAGTCGAACCGGGCGAACGGTGCCGGGACGTGTCGTTCGTCTCTCCGGGCGAGCTGTCGCCATGGATCTTACGAGGACTATCGTTTATAACGTCAGACGGTAGTGAAAACTCGGAAGAGGCAAGCCATGTCACAGTCAGATGCCGACCGCCGCGCCGCCGCAGCGGTGGTGGCCCACCACACCCAGCTGTCCACCGATCTGGCCGGCCATGTGGCGGCGCTGCGCGACGCCGCAACGGGCCAGGAGGCAGGCTCGGTATGGCCGCAGCAGCGGCAGGTTCTGCTGAGCTGGCTGCGCGAGGAGTTGGTGCCGCACGCCGCCGCCGAAGAGGCCGGCCTCTACCCCGCCGCCGCCGAGCAGCCCGGCGGACGACTGCTGGTCGACGGGATGCTCGTCGAGCACCAGGCGATCACCGCCCTGGTAGCCGAGATCGAGGCAGCGGGGACCCCGGTGGATGCCGCCGCAGCGGCGCGGGCGCTGGCCGCGCTTTTCGAGGTGCACCTGGCGAAGGAAAACAACCTGATCCTGCCGCTGCTGCTCGACGCGCCGCAGGTGTCGCTGGCCGACCTGTTGGAGGGCATGCACGAGATGCTCGGAGCCGACGAGGCCGCCGGTGGCGGGTGTGGTTGCGGCGGGTGCGGCTGCTCGCAGGGTTCGGCTGACGCGCCGGCACCGGTGCTGGCCGTCGACGCGCGCCTGGACGTACGGAGCCTGCCGCACGCCGAGCGGCACGCCCGGGTGCTGGCCGCAATCGGTGCGCTGCCTGCCGACGGAGCGCTGGTGCTGGTCGCCCCGCACGCCCCACGGCCGCTGCTGGCCGAGATCGACGCCCGCTACCCCGGGCAGATCGACACGCAGTGGCTGCAGGAAGGCCCCGACGTGTGGCAGATCCGGCTGCACCGCCAGCCGGCCACCGTCTGACCGGTAACCCCCTTTGGATCGCTGTATCCACCTCATCGAATAGGCAGCCGGCGGGCGTGTCGAACGCGCCCGCCCCTGTTCGGAAAACGCTGCCAGAAGGATTCTGATCATGTGTAACTACTGCGGCTGCCGGGACTTCCCGCTCATCGCCCGGCTCACCGAGGAGCATGAGAAGATCAGCAACGCCGCCGGGCGACTCCGCCGGGCGATCACCCACGGCGAGGCCGACCCCGTCACGGCCCTGGACGAGCTGCTTACGCTGCTCATGCCGCACACCAGCCTCGAGGAGACCGGCCTGTTCGTCGAGCTTCGAGTCGAGGGCAGCCTCGCCGAGGCAGTCGACAAGCTGTGTGCCGAGCACGACGACATCCACGGCGTGCTCGGCGCGGTCGACCGGGCCGCACCGGACTGGCCGGCGGTGCTCGCCGCACTGGACCGGCTGCACCGGCACATCGACAACGAGGAGCACGGCCTCTTCCCCGCCTCGATCATCGCGCTGCCGATCGAGGCGTGGGACCGGGTAACCGCCGAAGGTCCGCACGACGGGCACTGCCATGATCACGAGGCACACGACCACGGCCATCCACACCCGGGGGCACGCGTATAGCTGCCCGGCGGCGGCGCGCTGACCCGGTGCCCCAGAGCCCGCCGCGATCACTCGTCCGCCTACGGAACTCCAGCTGGCTGGCACCGTCCGAGCAGGTCAGGGCCGCATCGACAGCCGAGTTGACCGCAGCGACGCTCCACGCGACCAGCCGCTGCGGTGCCGCCAGCGAGATGCTGGCGGCCTCGGCCCGGTCAGCCGGGCTCGCCGGTCGCCGCCGGTGCGGAGCCCTGCTGAACAGCGCCGGCCCTGGCCTCGATGGCCGTACGGTCGCGGATCGCGACCCACCGCCGTCCCGAGTCGATGATCCCCAACCGTCGCCATCGGCTCAGTGTCCGGCTCACCGACTCGGTTGTGGCCCCGCTCATGCCGGCGAGATCCGCTCGGGTGAGCGGAAGCTGCAGCAGGGTGCCCTCCCGCTGTACGTGGCCGGCGCGGTCGGCGAGGGCGAGTAGCGTACCGGCGAGTCGTCGTTCGACGCTGTCTCCGCTGAGCCGCGTGATCACCCGTCTCGCCTCGGCCAGCCGCTGTGCCAGCATCGGGATCAGCTCGAGCGCGACCTGCGGGTACGTGCGGAGAATCTGATCGAGATCCTCCGGGGAGATGGCCAACGCACAGGAGACGGTGAGCGCCTCGGCCGTGTCCTCGTACGTCTGCTGGCCGAGCGAGGGCAGCGCGCCGAAGTGCTCGCCCGGCAGGACCATGTCCACGACCACGTCACCGCCGCCCGGTCGAGGGCGGGTGATCTTCACGCGACCAGAGGCGAGGATGTACAGGCTGCGCGCCGGAGTTCCGGCGCGGTAGATGGCGGTGCCCTCCCCGTATCCACGGGCCACCGCGCGCGCGTCCACGCCTTCCAACTCTTCGGTGGACAACCGGCCGAAGAACGGAACCCGGCGTAGTACCTCCATCCGCATCGGCCTGGGACAGGGGTGCGGTTCCGGGCACGCCCGCGACAGAGGCGTGTGGCGGCGCGTGGCACACATGATCCCTCTTTCTCCCGGTCGCCTACCAACCGGATTGCCCGTCAAGACGATACGCAGACCGCTGCGACGGGATGAACCGAGTGGACGAGGATTTTGTACCGTGTTACAACTTGTAGCCATGTACAGAAATGATCGGGAGGGGGAGAACTCGTGCGGGTCATGACCCGGGACGAGGTGCGCGGTGCCATCGCCAACCTGGACCCGGCCGAGAGCAAGGTGCGTCTGCCAGCCTGGTTCGACAGGGTTGTGTGGGACAAACTCGACTATCTCGGGTGGCGAGACCCCCGAGCACCGATGCGGGCCTACCTGGTCACCGACATCGACGGTACGGCGTCGGGCGTGGTACTCCGCCAGAGTCCGAGCCGGGCTGAGCACGACAGGCGAGCGGTCATGTGCGCCCTGTGTCAGTTCATGCGCCGCTTCAACGAGGTTGCCCTCTTCGCCGCACCACGCCCCTCCACCGACAAGCGCCAGCGGCTGAGCACGCTCGGCATCCTCCTGTGCACCGACCTCGACTGCGCCACGAAGGTGCACAGTGCGCCCGTCACCGGACCACTCGACCCACCGGTCGACGAGATCATCCAGGCGCGCAGGGAGGGGCTGCGGGCGCGTACCGTCGCGTTCCTACGCTCGGTGTCCAGCACCCGGCAAACCGTACGAGGGAGGGGATGATGGCGTACCTGGCACGGGCGGAGCGGCGTCGCTCGATCGTCGAGGCGGCGGCTGCCGTGGTCAGGCGGGACGGCCTGAGCGCGGTGACGGCCCGGATCGTGGCAGACGAACTCGGTGGGTCGCAGGGGCAGATCCACCACCACTTCGCCTCGACCGAGGAACTCGCCGCAGAGGCCTGGCGGCACTACGCCGAGCAAGAGATCGACGCGTACGAGCACAGCGTCGTCGGCCGCAACGCGTACGACGCGCTCGTGCTCTTCTTCGCCGACCTGGTGAACGCCGACGGAGACGGGCGCGCGCTTGCGCGGTGGGCTGAGACGGGCGCACACGCGCAGCTACGCCCCCTCATCGCGAGGAGCTACGTCGAGACACTCGCCCGGCTGACCGACGTCCTTGCCCTGGTCCTGGACGGGGACTCCGACAGTGCGTCGGCGCGGGCGGCTGCCGGGCGAATTCTCATGCTCGGGGTCGGGCTCGCCGGGCTCACCCGCATCACCGAGGACCCACCCGTGCCGGCCCGTGAGGTCATGCTGTCGGCGATCCGAGCAGAGACGAGCTGACGCGGCCCGATACCCGTCCCTTGTCGGCGCGGTGCCGCGCAGCTTTGCGGCCTGCCGCCGAGATGGGGGTACCGACCCACGGGCAGCAATGGCGAGCCCACAAAGCCATTACCGACGACGACAGCATCCACGAGCGCGGTACCAAGCCCGGGCACCGAGGACCCTCGTTGACACTTACGAGGTCTGTCGTGGATCGAGCATCGTCAACAGCATCCGGCTGGGCTCCAGGGCCAGCACGGCGTGCGGCAGCCGCGTACCAAAATGGATCACCCCGCCGGGACGAAGCTCCACCTGGCGCCCGGCCGCGGTCACCAGCAGCCGCCCGTCGAGCACCTGTACGAGCGTGGGGACAGCGGCGGTGTGCTCGGTTAACTCCTGGCCCTCGTCGAACGAGAAGAGGACCAGCCGTGTGCCTTCGGCCTTGAGCACGGTGCGCGAGACGGTGCTGTCCGGCGCGATGTCCACCAGGGAGGCGACATCGGCGAGGTCGGTCATCACGAGGTTTTCGGCACGGTCGTTCACCTGCGGATTCCTTTCAGATTGGTGATGGCGGCGTTCGGGGTGCCACGAAGATGGTTCTGCACCCCGTAACGCACGTGGTCATTGTGCGAGTTGGGCGAGCCGGTCCCGGCGCTGTTGGGACAGGTCGGCGTGGTGATGCGCGCCCGGGTAACAGGCGGGGTCGGTGTGCACGGTGGCACCGGCCAGTCTCGGTATGGCCGTCATGAGTTGGTGCTCGGCGTCGGCGGCCACCTCGTGCGCGGCCAGCAACGTCAGGTCGGCGTCGACGACGAGGTCGGCCTCGGCGTGCAGGTGGTGGCCGATCCACCGCATCCGTACGGCGGTTACGTCGCGTACCCCGGCGACGGCCTGCAGTGCCGCCTCGGCCTGGTCGACGAGCGCCGGGTCGACGGCGTCCATCAGCCGCCGGTACACCTCGCGGGTCGCGTCCTTGAGCGTGAAGGTCATCGCCACGGCGATGGCGAGTCCTACGACCGGGTCGCTCCAGCTCCAACCGGCCCAGGCACCCGCTGCGGCGGCGATGACGGCCAGCGACGTGAACCCGTCGGCGCGGGCGTGCAGGCCGTCGGCGACCAGCGCGGCCGAACCGATCCGCCGGCCCACCCGGATTCGGTACCGGGCAACCAGTTCGTTGCCGATGAAACCGACAACTCCCGCAAGGGCCACGTACGGCAGATGGGTGACCTCTGCCGGGTGGAGCAGGCGGTTGACCGCTGTCCACCCGGCCAGGACGACAGAACTGGCGATGGCTACCACGATGACGATTCCGGCGAGGTCTTCGGCCCGGCCGTAGCCGTAGGTGTAGGAGCGGGTCGCGGCCCGCCGGCCGATGAGAAAGGCGATGCCCAGGGGTACGGCGGTCAGCGCGTCTGCGACGTTGTGCAACGAGTCGCCGAGCAGCGCCACGGAGCCGGACAGCACCACGATGACCGCCTGAACGACGGCGGTCACCCCCATACCGAGCAGGGAGACCCACAGTGCCCGCATGCCTTCGCGCGAGGACTCCAGCGCGGAGTGGACCTGGTCCGCGGTGTCCGGTGAGTGTCCGGCGACCCGGTGCCACAGCCGGTTCCACCACCGGTCGTCGTGTTCGTGCACCTGGACTCCCTCCTGCTTCACGTACGGCCATCGTGGGTGGTGGCGCGAGTCGCCTGCATGACCTAGGTCAATTAGCAGGCAATGGTGACCGGCGTCACAGCGCTGCGGAAGCCATGGGCGGCCGAGCCACGACCAGGGCTCCGGACCGGTCGCGTCCGTGCACCACCGGCCGGTGCATCAGTCGCAGCATCTCCGCACCCCACCAGGCCAGGCCGGTGAGTTCGAACAGACCGCTGACGCCGACCACCGCGAAGAAGACCGGATGCCAGTCGGTGAGGGTCTGCAGCGAGACCCGTAGCAGGCAGCCGGTGTTGACCAGCAGGAACGGGCCCATGAGCGACCCGAGCGACCTCGGGGGTATGCCGCGGAGGGTGGGTACCACGCGGGCCGACACGCCCATGATCATCAACGAGATGAAGCCCACGGTAATGGCGTGCCGGATCGCCCCGTAGTAGGCGTGGCTGAAGGGTATGCCGCTGACCATCTGGTACATGGGCATCAGCGGCAGCATCACCAGGGAGACCGCCAGCCACCCGTACGCGGCCCGGATGAACTTGCCGGACCGGTGGTCTGCCCGGGGCAGCCGGCGCCACAGCCGCCAGGGCCAAACCATGATTGCGGTGCCGACGGCGAGCATCAGCCACGGCACCATGAGCAGCGCGGCCACCCGGTGGTCGTCGACCCACCGGTACCACACGAACACCACGACTTCGCCGACGATGGCGAGGTTGATGAGGACCAGCGCCGTCCAGACCCGGCGGTTCGACGTGCGGGCCACCCCGAACAACTGCGGCAGCAGGTGGCTGGAGAGGCCGAGGATCATCAACAGCCCGAGCCCGTGGATCTGGAGGTCACGCAGTGGGGCCTGGTAGGTGGCGATGTACCAGAGCATCTCTTCGTGGCTGCCGGCGGTCATCGTCATCCAGGTGTGCCAGAGGGCGAAGGCGGCCTGGCCGACGAGCCAGACGAGCGCTGAGCCGACGAAGCCGACGAAGCCCGGGCGCACCACTCGGCCGCTGCGCCGGTACGTGATCGCTAGCTGCACCGCGAAGGTGACGGTCGCGGCCAACGTCAGCGCGTGTCCGAGCACGGCCAGGATGATGGTCCACGTCGCCGTCGTGCCCCGGCCGGCCACGCCCAGACCGGTGGTGGCGAGCAGCAGGCCGGCCAGCGTGACCCCGAAGACGGCCATCGCCAGGCGAGGAGCGACCAGCTTCGTACGCATGATCCTCGGCAACCCCTGGTAGCCGAAGCCCATGATGAACAGCCCGACCCAGCCGGTGATCTGGGCGTACCCGTGTGCGTTGATCTCGTGGATCGATACGCCGGTGAAGCGTTCGGCGAACCCGATCCGCCACAGGATGAGCACCCCCCAGCTGGCGCCGACGGTCAGGACGGAGAGGATCGCGGCGGTGAAGAACGGCCGATGGACGGTGCGGGCCTGTTCCTTACCGATATGGAGGTCGACTCGCAGGGGCCCGGTCGTCGTCATGGTCACCTTCCGTGGATCGTGCACTCCCGTCGACCCTGCGTCGGCAACACCCTGGCCAGTAGGGCCGAAGGTCCCGCTGGGCAACGGCGCGGCCAGTGACCCTGGCCCCAACGGGCAGGCGTTGCGACCACCCCTGGAAACCGCCCGATCATCACCGCAGACACACCACCCTCGCCGGCCAATCTTCCGCCAGCCGCATCCCCAACCTCACGGGGCGGAACACCTGTTCGCGCCCGGGACGATGATCATCCGACCGACCGCCCAGGTCCGCGCAGTGCTCGGGCGGGTGTCCACCGAGACCGACGTGCCGTCTACGCCATCTACACCACGCCCTGGGTAGCGGCCCGCGGGCGGAATTCGGCTGTGCTCGCGGCGTCGGTTAAGCCGGCTGGGCGTAGTTGCGGGCGTTCGTACCAGGGCGGCGGCGACCCGGTTGCCATCGGCGACGGCGCGAACACCGCGCGGGAGCTATTCGACCTGCCGGGCAGGGACGCGACACCGACCAACCGGGACCAGTTCAACGTGCCGAGGACGCTGGTGCGCAACGGCTACGACCAGCAGGCGCTCGCTGGGCTGGCAAACGTAGTCTCATTCGACGTCGGCCAGGGGCACGTCACCACCGGTGGTGAGAACACCTTCCGGAGTTGGCTCCGATCCGCGTTCCCAATCCTCTACAACTCGATCTACCACGGCCCGTCCGAACCGGCCGACGCACCACGGTTCGGCTGATCGTCCTAGACGATGCGCTAAGGACACGTGTCGAGAGGCAGTATGCAATGGTGGCTACCCGTCGGTCGACATCGGCCGCACCCTCCACGTCGCTCATCTATATGCGACTAACCGACCCCGACCGCGCCTACGCCATCAGATGGTGTAGTTATCCGAATATCAACTCGACGCTTACGCTGAATTGCAGCACGGACACTCGCGACGGTTAGCTGGAAGGGCTACAATTTCACGCTAACCAATCATCAACACTCGAATCTTCGGTGACCGTTCACCATTCAGCCTAGATCCGCCAACGAAGTCTCGATGAGGTCGATGATATTGGCGCATGAATCTAGGTGAAGAGCTTCATCGAGGATCTGCTTCACCTGTACCGTAAGCCTTTCCTCGTAGATTTCGCGCATAAGAAGTATGTCTACACAGCTCGGATTTCCAGCAAGTCGTAGCTCGTCTACATGCAGAGAAAACTGCACCACCATCCGATGCGCACAGTCCCTGACGGAGACCGGACCGACGTGTCCGATATCAACGTGATCGTCGTAGTCATCGGCGATGGCCGCCAGCAAGTCGAGGATGTAGGCGCGACCGCTGCTGCATGCATGAAGTAGACCCGCGACCAGGCGTGACACTAGCGGGGCGACGCATTCTGAAAGGCGCCCCTGAAGTAGGGCGACGTTGTCGATTTGCCAGTAAGCCTTCTCCGCCGACTCTTCCGACTCTGCGAACACAAGTGCATTGATAGCTGACGGGAGAGCAGCGGCGTCACCTTTGAAGGATTTCAGTCTCTGCCAGTCGTACCTGGCTATCTCGACATCAGGATTCAACTCCCATCCATCGGCTGCCATCTATCTTTCGCCGTGGATGACGATCATGGTATCGGTGTGTCGGGAACTGCTGTCGCATGTTCACGCGTTGCGTCATTGAACAGTCCCACACTCAGCAACCATGAGCTGACATTGGTCGATCTCGCATCACCCCCATGGGTCAAGCGACATGGTCTGACCGTCGATGCCGGAATGTCGACGAGTATTCGCAGATGTCAACGACCTATGCGCAGCCCCTTAGACGATACGAACTCAAGGAAGTCTGCGGAGTCAAGCTGGACAGCGCCGTCTTCATGGTCGAGGAAGCTCACCCACTCTTGGCACGCGCCGTTCTCAGACACAAATCCCCACCAGTCGCCGGTGCCAACGGGGGCAATTGCAACAAAATTGCGAACAGCGAACTGTCCCTTATTTACGGTTAGTAGATCCTCTGTGTGGCCATCTGGCGACTTGACTGGCAATAGTTCGACGAATGAGAATGCACCTCCGCCGAATACCTGCATGAACATCTTGTACTTCGATGGTAGTTCCGTCCCCAACTCTTCCTCAACCGCAGTAATATCGTCGCGAGTTGCCGTCCAAGAGTCAAAGAGTTGAAACCCAGGAGGATATCGCCTACTCGCTCTTTCTGCGCGAAAGACCTCAACCTGGGCTTCAAACTCGTCGAACTCCACCAGTACCTCTCCCTGCCGTTTCTAATCAGGCCAATTGTCGAACCACAGATCGGGGTCGTAGAAGCCCCAGCCCTGCTCCTGCGAGCGATACCACCAGTGTAGGTTGGTGTCCTCCGCTCGCATAGCCTTGGTTACCCCCTGGTTGTGGATATTCGGGTGCAACTGTGACCCAGGCCCTCTATGGACCACCTGATCTAGTTCATGGATTGGCGAGCCAGGCAACTGATCTGCGTGGTGTATCTCAATTCTGTCGCCCAAGTGTCTCGGGCGAAGCCCATGTGCCCCTCGTCCGATGTCACCTCGAGTCCACGCCCCCTCAACGCGAATAGGCGGAACGTTTGGACCCGCACCCGTCGCGGGGAAACAGTTGCAGCTAACGCCCGGAGGGGTCTTACCACAGTTGTGTACGAGGATTGGCTCGTCGCCAGCTACCACATAGTACGTGTGGATGCCGCTGATGGTCAGGTTGTGGACTCGGGCAGCTTGGGTCCACTCCTTCAGTTCGATGACCTGGACCAGGTTCCCAGTGCTGGTACGCAGCCAGTTGCCGGGCTTCAGGTCCTCGGCATCGACCCATCGTTTGAGATCCTCCAGCCAGAAAGGATGCTGGTCGGTGGCGATGACGCTGCCCTTCTTGTCCCCGTCCGCCCCGTCGGTGTCCACAGTTACCTCGACCAGGTCCTTCTGACCTTCGCCGACGATCAGCGCCTCCACCGAGCGCGCCTCGGTCAGCCCGGTCTCGGGGTCGGTGGCCAGGACCTCGTCTCCGACGCGGATCTCCTCAATCGCCTTGCGTGATCCGTCTGCCATTACCACCAGGGTGCTCGGGACGAAGCTGTTTCCGCGGCAGCCGCGCAGCGCGGGGATCTTGGTCGGGGCAGCCACGCTGCCGATGTTCAGCAGGTTCTTGGTGCCAGAGCGGGCTACGGTTCCCAGGTCCCCTTTGGCCGCTGCTTGGACGCCGGTCCACCAGGTGCTGCCGATATCGGTGGCCATGCTCCACACCATGGTGTAGGGCGAGGTGTAGCCGGCGACGAGCGTGCCGCCGAGTTTCTTGGCCGAGTCACCTGCCTCGTCCCAGTCACCACTTGCGGCGGCCTGGATCGTGTCGCCGGCTGCGGAGTAACCATCGACGATGTGGTTGTAGGTGCCTACGACTCCGTCGACGACACCGCCGACAAAGTCCTTGGCGCCGTCGACGATGCCACCGACGATGTCTCCGAAGATGTTGTGGCCGTCGTTCTCGATGCCACTGATCGGGTTTCCACCCGCGAAGGCGTATCGGTTGCTGGTCCAGGGATTCAGGCCCAGGTCGAGGTCTGAAAGAGCACCGTTGTAGGTGTCACGGGACAGGAACCGGTTCAGGCCGGGGCTGTAGTCCCGGAATCCCATGTCGTAGTTTCCGGAGTTCTGGTCCCAGCGTTTGGCGTTGAACCGGTATGCGCTGTACGGCTCTTTGGTGGGCTCGGCGGTGTCGGGTTTGTCTATGCCGGTGAACTGGGCGTCGTCGTTGCTCCCGTACGCGCTGTAGCCGTAGGTGGCCTTGGTGTCGCCGGCTGCGTTGGTCAGTTGCTCGACGTCGGTGTGCGGGTTGTAGCCGAAGTAGGCGTCCTCTTCCGTACCGTCGCTGTTGTGCTTGACCTGGGACAGCCGTTGACCCCAGGGGGAGTACTGGTAGGACTTGGTCACCGTGCCGGCGACTTCTTCGTCGAGGACCTCGGTCGATAGGCCCAGGTAGTTGAAGACGGTGGTCTTCTCCTTCGCCGTACCGGCGTCGGTGGTCTTCGTGGTGGTCCGGTCCAGCGGATCGAACGTGTACTTCGTGGTCGAGGTGCTGGTGCCGTTGTCCTTACGGTTTTCGATGACGTGGTCGAAGCCGTCGTAGACGTTGCGCTCGATCACCGTGCCGGCGGAGGTGATGGTGTCCAGTCGACCGAACGGGTCGTAGTTGTAGGACGCTGTCGAGCCACCGGCCGTGGCGGTGAGGAGACGGTTGCGGTCGTAGTTGAAGCTTGTCGTGGTGCCCTTGATCGTTTGCTCGATGACGTTGTTGTTGGCGTCGTGGACGTACGTCTCGGTGCCCGCCCCGGTGCCCGTGATCGTGACCGACGAGATTCGGTTTCGAGGGTCGTAGGCGTAGTCGGTGACGCTGCTCAGGGTCGCCGCGTGGTTGTCGGCGTTCATCTTCGTGCTGGTGTCGCGCGACCGGTTGCCGTTGGCGTCGTACTCGATGACGTGGTCGGAGACCAGCGTGCCGTTCGGTTTCTTCTCGACCTGGGTCTTGAGACGCCCGTCGAGGTAGTACGTGTAGTCGACGGTGTTGCCGTTGCCCTTGACCTCGCGAAGCCGCTCGCCGCGATCCGTGTAGGTGTACGTGGTCACCTTCGGGTCGGCATCGGTCGCCGACTTTCCGTTGGTCACCTTCGACAACAGGTCCCGCGCGTCGTACTCGTAGGTCGCGTACTGCTTGCCGTGTTCCCTGGTCTTCGGGGCGCTGTTCTCGTTGTAGCCGAAGGTGGTGGTGTTGACCGTCGTGCCGGCCTTGGCCTCGATCACCTTCTGGACCTGGTTCAATCCGGTGTAGGTGACCGTGTACGTGTCGACGCGTGTGCCGGGGGAGGCGTCGGTGATGGTGGTCAGGTTTCCGTTTGCGTCGTACTGGTACGCGTAGTCGTGCTTCTCGTTGTCGGTGTCGTTGGAGTTGTCACGGACGAGTTTGACCGCGTCGGCGACCACCGTGCCGCTGGCCTGGTCCGACAGCGAGATGCTGTGGGTGTTGCCCTCCGCGAAGCTGTAGGAGCCGAGCGACACCCAGGTGCCGCTGTTGGTGGTCTGGTCGACCGTCTTGACGGTGCTGCCGCCACTGTGCGTGACCGTGTATCTGGCGTCGGCTGCGGCACCGGTCACCTGCGGGTAGCGGGCGAAGACCTCGTAGGTGCCGGCCTGCGGGGTGTTGAGTTGCCAGGTGAACTTGTCGGCACCGGTCCCGGCAGCGTTGGTGGCGTAGTTGTGGCCGTACCTGCCGGCCGCCGTACCGGCCGCCGCCCAGGTGCCGGTGACGGTCGTGTTGTTGAAGTCGGAGTTGTCGACCAGCACGACCTGTCTGCCGACCGGGACACCGTCGTCGGCGCGGGTCTTCAGTTTGCCGTCCGGGTAGTAGGTCCAGGTCATGGTCCGGTTCGACGAGCCACCCGCCGAGGTGAGCGTACGGGCGGTCTGCGCGCCGAGCTGGTCGTAGTCGTAGGTGGCGACGATGTCCCACGGGTCCGTGCTCGACCGCGTCCAGCCGTTGTCGAAGTAGGTGTAGGAGGTGTCGTTGCGTACCGACTCACCGGCTGACGGCGGCATGCTGACCGTGGTGAGTCGGCCGATGTCGTCGTACGAGTAGATGGTCCTGTCCGGCGCGTTGTAGCGGGCGTGGTCCCTGTCGTACGCGGTGTGGGTTTCCTTGATCCGGTTGAGTGCGTCGTAGACGGCTACCTCGGTGAAGTCGTCCGGGTCGTCGGTGGTGGCCACACCCCGGGGGCTGATCACCTTGGTCCGGTTGCCGACCTGGTCGTACTCGTAGCGAGTGGTGTTGTAGCTGATGACGCCGGCGGTGTCCCGATGTGGCACCTTCACCTCGGTCGGGTTGCCCCGCGCGTCCAAGGTGACCTGGGTGGTGTAGCCGAGCTGGTCGGTGGAGGCCGTGACCAGGCCGTCCCGGTCGTACGTGGTGGTGGTGTACTTGCCCAGCGCGTCGGTGGTCCTGATGAGCCGGTACGCCCAGTCGTAGGTGTACTTGGTGGTGTAGTCCGCCGTATCGGCCGTCACGTTCTTGCGCGGATCTATGACGGTTACGACGTTGCCCACCGTGTCGTACTCGTAGCTGATCCTGTGGCCTGCGGCGTTGACCACCTGGGTGAGCTGGTAGACCTCGTCATAGGTGTTGGTGGTGACGTAGTCCCCTGCGGTGGCGGTCAGGTTGCCCTTGGGCTCGGTGGTGGTGAGCAGGTTGCCCACCTTGTCGTACGTGAACGACGTCTTCCGCTCCGGGTCACCGGCCTGGTCCACCGGGGCAAGGGTGTAGGTGAGCTGGTCGGCCGGGTCGTAGACGGCTGTGCTGACCGCGCCGTTCGGTGCGGTGGACTCGGTGACGTTGTCATTCGGGTCGTAGACCGGCGCGGGAGTGGTGATGAACTTCTCGGCGGCCTGGTCCTTCGGGACCTTGCTCACCAGGAGCCGGCCGAACGTGTCGTACGTCTGGGTGGTCTCCTTCCCCAACGCGTCGGTGACCTTGAGGACCTGGCCGCGCACGTCGTAGACGAAGGCCGTCGACTTCCCGAGGGCATCCGTGATCGTCCGGGGGTAGCCGTTGGGGTCGAAGCTGCTGTTGGTGGTGACGTTGCCGTTTGCGTCGGTCGCCGTTAGCAGTTGGCCCCAGTCGTCGTAGGTGTAGGAGGTCCGGTAGTCGTTCGGGTCGGTGGTGGTGTTACCGAGCGGGTCGACCACCCATTCCAGGTCGCCTTCGAGGGTGTAGCCGAAGGTCGACTTCCGGCCCTCCGGGCTGGTCTTACTGGTCAGGTCTGCGACGTACCCGTCGAGCTGGTACTGGTAGGTCAGGACCGTGCCGGGGGTGCCGTTCCTGACCGCCTCGGCGTCCTTGCTCTCCAGCGGATAACCGGTCTTCGGGTCGTAGGACCAGGTGGAAACGGCTCCGTTCGGCTCTTCGAGCCGGACGACATTGTGGTCGTCGTCCCACCCCAGCTTCGTGACCTGGTTCTTGGCGTTGGTGGTCTGCGTCGGCCGGCCGTAGCCGTCCATCTGGTAGGTGGTTGCGTGGTTCTCCGCGTCGGTGACCGTGGTGTGGATGGTGTTGCCCTGCGGGCCGTCCGGATCGGTGTAGGCGAACTGCGACGGGTGCCCCAGCCGGTCGGTGTAGGTCTTGGTGGCCCAGTGGAACTTCGGATCGTCCTGCGGTGGGGAGTAGTAGGCGAGGTTGGTGGCGTTGCCCCGAGGATCCGTGACCCGCACGAGCTTGACGTTCTTGTTGCCCTGGGTCATGTCGTAGGCGAACTTGAACACCTTGGGCTGGTCCGAGCCGGCGCCGTCGATCAACTCACCGAGCAGCCCCTTGTCGGTGTACGTGAAGGTCAGCTTCCGACCGGAGACGTCGGTGATCTGCCTGACGTGGTCGATGATGTGCGGGTTGGTCAGCCTGGTGGCGGACTGACGGGTCCACGTCGTGTCATCGATGTAGTCGTAGTCCTCGCCCTTGCCGTAGTAGTCGATGGTCAGGGTCTGCCGGCCGGTTGGGTCGGTGAGGTATTTGAGGAACTTGGTCGGCTTGTTGTTCGACTTCCGCTCCTCGTAGGTGAACAGCAGCTCGTTGCCGTTGTTGTCCGCCACCGCCGACAGGTAACCGTCGCAGTCGTAGAAGAACTGGGTACGGTCCGGGCGGGTCAACAACCAGGCTCGGGACTCCTCGGTCTTGTTGCCGCACTCGACGAGACGCTGTAGGTAGAGGTGCACACCCTTGGGGCTCTTCCACCGCCCGGCGGCAGCGTCCCAGGTGAACCAGTGGCTCGTGCCATCCCCGTCGGTAAGGGTGACCTTGGTCGGGTTGGGGTTGGGGTGGAAGTCCAGCGGCGTGCCGAGTCGCATCATCGACGAGGCCTGCAACGACCAGCCGTACCCGGCGACCGTGTCGGAGGTGTCGAGGGAGTTGTAGGCCAGGCGTACGAAGGTGGAGAGGCCCCGGGACGGGTTGCTGAACGCGTCGTACGACCAGACGGTGTTCCCGGCGTACAGGTTGTTCATCAGAGTGCCGCCGGCACCGGTGTTCTTTCCCGCGTACGAGTAGAACTTCTCCAACCCCAACTGATCGGATGTGGGCTCCTCGACCGCCACGTTCTGCGGCAGCGGAGCAATGGGAGTCGTCTCCGACAGCCACTTGCCGGTGGCCTTGTTACGCAACTGCCACTTGAGCACGTAGTCGGTGCGCTTGTTGCCCTCGGTGCTCGCCACGGGGGTCTTCACCTGCGCCGCGATGTCCACCGTGCCGCCGGCCGGAATGTCCTTCGGCAGTGCGGTGGCCACCTGGTTGCTGGCATCCGTCGCTGGGCTGCCGTCGGCCCGCTCCCACTGGTAGGACAACTCCCAGTCGGTCGCCTTCCAGTCGGTCCGGGTCGGGTTCGAAACGGTCACCGGGGCGCTGTAGGTGCTGGCCGGAGCCACCTGGGCCGGCGTGGCCGGTGCGTAGTACGTTGACTCGGCGATCGGCTCGATGTAGGTGACCACCAGCTTCGGGCGGAGTTGCGGCTCCGCTGCCTCGCTGGACAGGAAGATCGTCCGTTCCGCTGGCGTGGTCTCGTTGGCCAACTTCACCAGCAGGCCGTTGTTGCTGCTCGTGCCGGCCACCCAGCCCTGGACGGCGTCCTTGACGTACCAGATGCGCCAGGCCGGGTCGTCGGTGTTGCCGGTCACCGCGTCCGGCACGGCCGGGTCGAAGTCCCCACCCGCCGTGGTCCAGTTGTTGACGGCGTCGGCCTTCGACCACGAGGCGGTGGCCTCATCGAAGGACCGGTTGAGGGCGTGCACCTCGTAGGTGGCGTTGGCCGGCGTCGGGGTGCTCACCGACCACAGGTCGAACTCGGCGTCGAGAATCTGGGCGTTGGCCGGGATGGCCGACACCCCGGGGAAGCGGATCACCGCCCGGGTCGTGCCATAGGTACTGGAGTCGTTGGCCACCATCAGCCACGGGTTGCCGGCAAGCACGTCGTGCCCGGTGGTCGACCGGGTCGACGACAGTGTGGTGTCCGCCGCGTCGCCCTGCAGGATCTGCACCACCCGTCCGGCGCGCGGCAGCCGTACGATCTGCGTCGGTGCCGGAATCAGCGAGCCGTCAGCGGTCTTCACCGCCACCATGTAGTAGTAGACCTGGCCGAAGGGATCGGTGGAGTCCACCGGGGTTGGCACGGCGGTGGTGTCGGTGAACGTCGTTGCGGTCCTGGCCACGGGAGCGACCAGCGTGGCCGCCGACGGGGTGTACGTCTGCCACACCGACCGGTGCACCTGGTACTCCACGATGTCGCTGCCGGTGTAGCCGGACCACTTCAGCTCGGCACCGGTGGAGTAGATCTTCGTTGGCGGATCCAGGGACACCCCCGGCCGGCCATAGTTGATGATCAGCTTTGGGGTGTTCTCGTTTTCCCCGTTGTAGGCGTACTCAGCCGCTTCATAACGCGGACCGCCACGCCCCAGATTGGTCTCGTCCGCGGCCTTCAGCATGAATCCGTAGTTCGGCGTCCCCGTCAACCACGACTGCACCAGGTTCGTCACCGGGTAGCTGTGCCAGACGCTCGACTCGTTGGCCTTCTTCACCGCGCCGGCCTTGGTCAGGCGCACCGCGTCGGCGTTCACCGCGACGGAGTCGGACACTCCGGTGTCGCCAAGAACGACGCGCCCGGTCGTACCGGCACTGAACGGGAACGTCCCCAGCGTCGCCCAGTGTGCTGGAAGCGGTCCCTGTTGGTTCACCGTCTTGGTGGCGCTGCCGCCGTTATGGTGCACCGTGTACGGGGCCGCCGTCGACCGGTCCGACGCGGCCACGTAGTGGGCGTCCACGGTGTAGTTGCCGTCCTCGGGCAGGGTGGGTACCCAGGTGAACGTCTCACCCGCCACCGTGTTCTTGTTGAACCGGTAGGTGCCGTTGATGCCGTACTTGATGAGGTCGGTGTTGGTCGACACCGGCCAGTCCCCACTTACGCCGATCTTGCTGGTTTCGGAGTCGTCCACCGTGACCACGGTGGCCGCCCCGGTGCCCATGCTCGTGTTGATCGACGCCCAGGTGACCGACGACTCGCTCCACGGCGCCGTCACCTGACGCGCCTCCAGCGGCACGTCGTACTCGTTGGTCGTGTGCTCCTGGTCGAAGTACATCTGCAACGACGCCGAGTCGATCGTGGCGTTCGAGGGGACGCTCGACAGATCGAACCTGACCAGACTGCGTGCCCGCGACGAAGTCGTCGTCCCGACCGACAACCGCCAGTTGCCGTCGTAGTTGCCGTTCGGGTCGTCTGAGGTGATCATCGCGTCCTCGGACTGGGACACCGTCGGCTGAATCTTGATCGTCGGGTCCACCGTCACCGGAAACACGCGAGCGGGATCGGCCAACCACTCCCGATCCGCTGCGATCGTCACCGTCGTGACACCACCGATGGTGGCGAGTTTCTGGGTTACCTTGTCGCTCCATACCTTCCCGTACGGTGACCCGGCATCATCGCGGGAGTCGAACATGAACGGCGCGGGCATGACCAGGAGCACTCGTCCGCTGTCTGGATCCCGGAACTCGATCGCCTGATCCTCGCGCTGCGACACACGCAGCCGGCCGGGATCCAACCGGAACGTCACCGAGGCGGCGGCCGATGCCCGCTTCAGCGTGATCAGCTCTTTCAACGCCTGGCTGGTCACCTGATAGCTGACATCCGCCCCGTCCAGCAGATCCGGGTAGGTGATCGTGTCACCGTCGACCTGCGACTGCGCCGACCGGCTTGCGCCCGGTAGGCCCAGTACGACCCGCTCACCGCCCAACTCGAACCGCGCCAGATCGTCGCTGCGGCCGGCGAACCGACTGGTGAACGTGTTGCTGGTGTTGGCGTACGCACCCGCTCCGGCGGCTCGCACGCGGGTGTCAATGGGCTGGTATCGGCCCGCCGCATCGCGGTACAACCGCGCCTTCGTCGACACCTCCGCCTGCACCCGGCCGTCTGACATCTCAAAGACCCGGGTGGTTGCCGTACGACGGGCCACCACCTCCCGTACCCGCTTCGCCGGCTTGACCGTGCGGCCCGCCGGGGCCGTGCGCTCGACCGTCAGGCCCGGACTTACCCGCTCCTGTCGCGGTGTGGTCGATCCGCCGCCGACCAGGGCACGAGCCGCATCTCCCAGCCGGGACAGCAATCCGGAATCCTGATCAGCAGCGGCCTTTTCCCCCGCCAGCCGATCGGGCCCACCCGGCGGCAACGTCTCCACGCCGCCAACGCCGACCACCAGCGCCAACAGCAGTGCAACAACGAGTGCACCCCGCAACCTCTTCATCACCCGTCACCCTCCGCCAGGGAGCAGACACGACGGGTGGATCGTAGGGGGAATGATCTGTAGCGATCAATATCTTTGATCGTCGAAGTTTGATGGGGTAGTCCGGACTCGCTGTCGCTCGCGATCGTTGCCGCGGCCATGCCGGCGCGCTCCCGGTCCGCCGCTCCAGGTGTGAAACTGCAGGCCATGACGGGTCAGAGTTGGGCAATCGTCGACAGTCGACGTCATTCGTGCCCGAAGGTCGACAACTGGGCGGAGAATGCCTTCACTGACACAGTGATGATTGTCACTAACCTTCACTGGTGTGGGCGGGTCGGCGGGCGAGTCGGGTTCCCTTCGACAGCAGGCGTCACTGACGGCCGCACGGGTGTCCACGGCCGGTGTGGTCAGTGATGCACGATGCCCCAGGTACGCTCGACCGGGTCGACCAGAGCAGTCAGATGGACCGGAGGCGTCTGTTTCGCAGCCTGAATACAGACGGCTTTCCTGCATCGGTGCGTGACATCGAACGCCTCAGCTCCGGGCGGAACGATGCGCAGATCCAGCCGATAGACGATGTCATCGTCACCGTCCTCCTCAGCCGCGAGGATCTCGGCGCGTGCTCTGCCCCCGGAGGCTTCCAGTTTCTCGGTGGCCTCGACTGCCAGGCCTGCTGAGAACCACAGGCCGAGCCCGATCATCAACAGGGCCAAACCGGCCATGACCAGGATCAGCACCTGCCACCACGTATCGCTGTGGACGACGGAGATGCCGATCCCGATGACCGTGCTGCCGGTTATCAGGACGGCGAGGAACCGCTCCCAACGAGCCGAACGTCGAGTAGTCAGATGCACCTGTGTCCAAGGGTCCGACCTGGACCCGGCTCGGATCATTTCTGCGTCCAGGCGGTAGCCACGATCACCAGGTTCTGACTGGAGTCGACGGACACGATGGTGAAACGTACGAGACCATTGCTGGCTGTGGTCATGCAGTAGGTCGAGCCAGGCTCGATCGACTGGGCCAGCATCCGTCTCGGCGCACCCTGTTGCAGGTTGGCGGCATCCGCGCACTCTGCGGCTGGCGGCTTACCCTCGACTCGCGCGAAGCTACGGTCGTACTCCGGCACGATCAACCAGTACTCGTTTGCCCCGAGGCAGTTGCTGTAGACGAGGTCGTAGGAGCCGGTACTCGCTGCCGCTATTTTTCCGGTCTGCACGGTTGGGCGGGACGAAACGAACGTCACCGCGTTGTCGAGACAGGTGCCGTCGGGCCGAGGCAGAGTCAGCTGTACGTCTTCGTACCGCACGAGGTACCCATCCTGCGCCTGAGGCGGTGCCTGCCTGCTGGCATCGGTAGACGTACCGCTGGAACGGGAGCCGGCGGTAGCGGGTGGCGGTGATGTATCGCCGCCACCACCCCCGGCCGCGAGGAGCGTGCCGACGACCCCGATCAGCGCACCGAGAATGGTGACCAGCCCGGACGTGAGCCAGAACTGGCGGTGCGAAAACGACTGCCCAGCACCCGGTGCCGCCTGTCCACGCTCATCTGCCATGGTCGCCCCAGTCCGACGGCTGTACGGCGTTCCATGATAGTGACACTCATCGCTTGCCACTGCGTATCCCGTCGGCGTGGTGCGCTGATCCTGGTCGAGCCGGGAGTGCACCCTTACATCACGACCGATCGGCGGGCGGACGGGAGATCAGTCGCCCGGTTGCAGCCAGTAGACGGAGACAGCGTGTAGTGGTTCCGGCCCGTCATTGCGTACCTGGTGCGGCACCCTGCTCTCAAATGCCGCAAGGTCCCCGGCTTGCAGCACCGTTGTCTGGTCGGCCCAGGTCAGAGTGCCGACGCCGGACACGATGATCCATACCTCACGAGACCGGTGTACGTCGAGGTCGTTGGCCGTCCCTGGGGCGACCGACCAGCGGGCGATCTCGAACGGGGCGGGCGACTCCGCCGGAAACGGCAGCAGTGCCCGGTGCACCGGACCGCCCTCGCTGAAGTCGTACCAGTGCTCAAACTCGACGGGACCGCTGGTAGTGGTCAGGTTCGTGCTCGACATGTCGTCCAGGCTGACGCGTCAGGACTTGTACGTCTGGCGGCATTCGGACGTGACGCATGTAGCGACCGTCGCCCGCTCCGCCGAAGGTAGGCTACTCCGGTAGCTGCTGTGCAGCGTTCGTTGATATCTGAAGAGAGATGCCCGATTTGCGATCGTGCTTCGGACTGACATCGGCCGTTCGCGGCCGGTCTCCATTGCGACGTCGAGCTGCGCAGCCGGGCTGCCGCTGCTGGGATCTGACACCGGCACTTCGGTGCCGGTCTCCATTGCGACTCCAGGCCTACCAGTCCAATGAAGTCCGCGCTGTGCTGACACCGGTACTTCGGTGCCGGTCTCTATTGCGACCCGGACGGGCTTTGGCGAATCAGTGTGGGTGATTTATTGCTCGACTCGTCTGACGAAAGTCGGTCAGCCGGTAAAATGCCTTTGTGGATAGCTGGTTCGAGCCGAACTGGCGGTAGAAGTGCTGAGCGTCCTCGTTTTCTAGGTCGGTTGTCCATTCCAGGCGGCTACAGTCGTTCTCGACTGCGACTTCCATTAAGGTCTTCATCAGAAGATTTCCAATGCCCTGTCGGCGGTGGAGCTTGCTTACGTATAGCTCCTTCAAATAGAGAGATCGGGTGACTCCGACGGCTGGCCAGAGAAAGGAGTAGGATGCGAGGCCAACAACCTCGTTATTCTTCCTGGCTAGCATTAAGTGTATGCCGAGGTTTTCTTCGAAGAGATTCGTTTTGATGGCAGCTAGCCGGTCTTCGAGCGGTGAAAACGTGGTTGCGCCGTAGAATCGATCCATCTCTTCCAGAAGGATGGCGATGGATGGGATGTCGTCCGGCTCGGCCCTCGATGTGGTGAGCGGCGGCACGGCTATATCCTTTCTTGAGGAGAAGTCAGTGCCAGGGCATCGTGGAGATCTGTGGCTTGGCTGTGTTTTCGATAGGTAATTGGAAGTGTGTTATATACGTCCCATGCTCGTTGGGTGATCAGGCCTGAACGCTGGGATTCGTTCAAGCTGTTCAGCTCGTTAAGTGTAATTGTTGAGGCGGCATCGTTGTGGCCCTGTAGTGCCAGGCAGATGGCTTGATCGAACTGTACAAGTGTCCGGTCGAGAAAATCGCTAGCTGGGTACAGTCTCAATGCCTCTTCTTGGGCCGGTAGCGCTGCAGAAATGATTTTCATATGGGTGTACGCGTTGCCTGCGTGGAAGTGCAGCTGGGCTTTGTTGTAACCAAAGGCGGAAGCAGTTTTCGTCTCCGCCGGTAGGTTTTCGAGGCTGCTTTCTGCTCGGTCCAGTGAGCGCTGCGCCTCCCGAGGATTGCCGAGTCTCGCCTCGGCTCTGGCTTGAAGCGCGGCAGCCAGTGGTACGCCTGCACACGGGGTGCTTCCAGCGATTGCCAGGGCCTCGCGTGCCGCAGTGCTGGCCGCATCAAAGTCGCCGCGATAGTAGTGCACGTAAGCTTCCTGTCCCCGGACCCACGAGCATATTGTGGGGTCTCCTACCTCATCGGCGGCGATTCGCGCTGTACGAATCCATTTTCGGGCATGTGCAGGATTGCCTATTTTGATCAGCGTCAAGAATATGAGGCCGGCCATCTGTGCTGCTATTCGAGTCAGGCGAAGTAGTGAGCTTGACGACGTCTTGTAAGTGAGCAACCTTTGGATTTCTTCGAAGTCTGTGGCCAAATCTACTAATTGCACGGAAGCGGGCCGATGTCGAGTGCTTTCGCCGTGGTGTAGGACCACCTGTTCCCAGTAGTCTAGGCAGCTTGTCGTCACTGCGTCGCCCGAGATTGCCTCAGTAACGCCTTGTCGGAGCATCTCAAGCTGGATGAGGAGTTGAGAAGGGCGATTATTTTGCGGTGAGAATGATTCAAGCCCGTTGGTTGCGTCACCACTGGTGGTCGACATTTTATCTATGATTGCATCATCTTGTATTCGATCTATCTGATCGTTGTTGTTGTCTCTGTTTCCTGGCAATTTGAACCACAAGTAGTGGACGGGAATATGCAGGAGTTGTGCCCAGTGGGTGAGGCGATCCAAGTGCACTATGGCTGGGCCGTTTTCGGCCCTGCTGAGTTGGGCCTGGGCTATCCCGAGCCAGCAGGCAACGGTTTCCTGAGGGAGCGGGTGTCGACCGTGGTAGGGGTGGTATCGGTAGGCGCGGATGACCTTCCCGAGATGGCGTTCGCTGAGTGCCTGCCGGATCGGCTCGTGCTCCCAGAAGTCCGCCGGCAGGGTGGGCGGGGAGGTGAGCCGATCACGTTCAGCTGTCTGGCAGGCGCCGCAACGTCCACTGTGATTGTCGCGGGCCAAGCGTGCGCCGCAGCGAGGGCAGTTTGAGGGCGTCGCCAGCGACCTTGCCATAGGGGTGGCTCCGTTCGTTGCCGTCAGATGCTGATCATATCCATCTAACTCGCCAGGTCGGCAATCGGTATACGTATTGCGTATACCGGTCATTCATGTGATGACCAACTATCGAGTTTCGAGATCATTAGAGCCCGATGTGATCTGTAGTGACTCAGCGTCATGTGCATCGCGCTTCCGGGCAACCATGATCAGGACATGGCCCGGGGCGGGGGTGGCTGTGGTGGCAGGTTCTCCCGAGGTTGCTACCCGTGTGATGCCCGCCCGCTCCGGTGCCGTTCCAGGTTGCCGAGTCGTGAGGAGCGCTTTTGTGATGGGTGTGGACGGTGGCTTGCCGCCCGTTGGTGGTCCTGGCTTCGGGGTGTCGGATGCTGCGGCGTACCCGATGGATGTGCCCGCGTTCGAGCAGCTCGGCCCGAGAGGAGTGGGTGACGCGGTGGCCCGCTGGCTGCGCCTCGTGGCTGCGGATGCGGAGCTGTCCCCGTACCTCGTGGGGGTTGATCTGCCAAGGTTGGGCGGACATCTGGCGTTGCAGTTGACGGCGGCGTTGGGCGGACCTGCCGGTGACATCGCCCGCCCGACGGCGGGGGCGTGGCAGGGGTTGGGTCTGTCGCCGGAGCAGCATCGTCGAGTCGTCGACTACCTGACCGGCACGTTGACGGGGTTGGGTGTGTCGCCGGAAGCGGTTGCCGTGGTGGGCCGGGTGTTCGCGGACGAGGTGGCCTGATGAGCATCGCCACAGAAGAGGAGTTGCTGGCGCTGTGGTCTGCCACGACCCAGCAGATGGATCCGGCCACCGACGAGTTCTGGCGCATCGTCGAGGAGCGCCGGCCAGGGCTGCTGCCGCAGCAGGATGCCGCGCTGCTGTTCACCAGCCTCGGTCGGCTGGTCACCGGTGGCGACGATGCGGCGGGTCGGGCGGCCCTGCTGGCGGTGCTGGGCCGGGCCCACCAGCGGTTCCAGCTGATGACCCCGCATCACCAGTTGATCGGTGACGCGATGACGGCCACGATGGCCCGCTACGTCCCCGATCTCTGGACACCGGAGGTGGCGCTGACCTGGATCCGGGTCTACGAGGCGACGACCCAGGCATTGGCCCGGATCGCCCGCAGCATGCGGCCGGGCCCGGCCTGGACGTCGGCTGAGGTGGTCGATGTGGATCGGCCTGCGGAGGGGATCGGCATTCTCAACGTACGCCCGCAGCGCCGCCTGTCGTTCCGGCCCGGTCAGGCGGTGCCGGTGAGTGTGCCGCAGCACCCGGGCCGGTGGCGCTGGTACGCCCCGGCGAACGCACCCCGTCCCGACGACACGATCGAGCTGCATGTACGGGCAGTCCCGGACGGCAGCGTTTCCCACGTACTCGCCAACGTGGTGCGGCCGGGGCAGCGGATGTGGCTCGGTCCCGCCTACGGCGACGGCCTGTTACTCGCACCGGGATCAGGGGATGACCTGCTTCTGGTGGCGGGTGGTACGGGTCTTGCTCCACTGCGGTCCCTGGTCGAGCAGGTAGTTGCCGAGGGGGACAACGGTCGGCGGGTGACCCTGGTGGTGGGGTCCCGGACGTTCATGGAGCTGTACGACGCGACGAGCCTGGACAAGTTGCAGTCTGCCCACGGCTGGTTGACGTTGGTGCCGGCGTTCTCCCACGATCCGACCGCCGAGCCGGAGGAGGTGGGCGACGCCCTGACCATTGCCCTGCCGCACTTTCGGCCAGGTCAGGACGTGTACGTGTGTGGGCCACCGGCGATGACCCGGGGTGCGTTGCTGCGGTTGCTGGTCGCGGGGGTTCCCGCTGAGCGGATCCACCTGCCCGACGAGTACGACGGCACCGGTCATGGGTATCTACCGCAGCGGTAACAGTGTTGACGTGACCCGTCCGTTGTCCCCGGACGAGATACGCGCGCTGGTGATCGGCCGTACCCGGATCGGCCAGCGCGGCTATCTTCCCGACCAGGTCGACGCGATCCTGACCCGGCTGGCCGATGAGACCGCGCACCGCTGCCGGCAGCTCGACCAGTTGTGTGCGGAGAACGAGCGGATCAAGGAGGCTCTGCGTACCTGGCAGAGCAGCCAGGCCAGGACCCGGTGCGCCCCGGGGTCTGCTGGGAACAGCGAGCCCGCCGCCCTGCCGGGTGGTTGTCGCCCATATGGCAGCGACGTCCCTGTTGATGGGGCGAGGTCGCTATTGGCGGCTGACCAGACCGAGTAGTCGATTGACCGCAACACCCAGACGTTTTCTTCTATCGTCGGGAAGCCGTTGGCTACAGGTCCACGGTGGACAGCTATGTCGCTGGCGCGATTCCGTGAGGAGAGGCAGCATGCTCCGTCGTATCTTCGTGACAGCGGCACTGGCCGCCGCCGTCACCATCGTCACTCCCAGTTCGCCGGCTCTGGCTCTCTATCCCTGCCCGGCCGACTACATGTGCATCCACAACTGGTACACCGACTCGACCCGTACGCACTGGAACGGCAGCCACAGCGTCAACTGTGAGGGCACCGTGGCGCGGTTGGGTGTCCAGTCCGGCTACCTGGTCTTCAGTAAGCAGCCGTGCGACGGCCTGCCGGTCTGACGTACGACAGGGTGGCCCGGAAGTTACCGGCCGACTGATCATGCCTGCTGGCTGCGTGTGTGGTTCTCGCACACGTCCCGGACGGCGGTGACGTACGGGTGCCATGGGCGGGTGGTCGGGCCGGTGAGGACGAGGTGGCGGTCCAGCCGGGGCAGCAGGGGGACCAGGGTGAGGGCCTCGGGTAGCAGGTTGGCCGTCAGGGAGGGGACGGCCGCGACGCCCAGGCCGGCTTCGACCATGGACAGCAGCGTCGTGACTTCGCGGATGCGTTGCGCGGGCTGGTAGCGGAGACCGGCCAGCGAGTGAAGTCGCCTGACCTGGGGCTCGCAGCCGGCGGTGGAGGACAGCAACGGGTCGTCGAGCAGGTCCGCCAGGTCGATGGAGTTCTGACCGGCCAGCGGGTGGTCGCGGCGGACGACGGCGTGGAACGTGTCGGTTGCGAGGGTGACCGCGCCCGGCGGAACCGGGTCCGGGTCGATGAGGACGGCCGCGTCGACGGTGCCGTCCTCAAGCCATCGCCCGAGTTCTTCGTCGAAGCCTTCGAAGATTTTGACCTGGACGTGTGGGAGGCGCTCGCGCCAGAGCACCATGAGGTCGGGCAGTAGGCCGTGTGCGGCGGTCGGCGGTACGGCCAGCGCGATCGGTGCGGCGGTGTCCGCTCCCCGGTGAGCGGCGGCGGCGATGTTAAAAGCGCGGGCACCGGCGAGGGTGGCGCGCGCGTGGGGCAGCAGCGCCTCACCCAGCCGGGTCAGCCGGACCGGAGCGACGCGGTGCACAAGCTCGCCCTGCACGGTTCGCTCCAACGACGAGAGCGAGTGCGACACCGAGGATTGGCTCATGCCGAGCACGTCGGCGGCTGCGCCGAACCCGCCGTGGTCGGCGATCGCCACGAGTATCTCCAGTTGCCGCAGCGTTGGACCCATCAGCTCGGACTCATCGAATCTCTGCATCTCCCGATCGGCAACATCGATTTGATTCATGGTAATGGGCGCGTCAGGGTGACAGCACATCGGGCAGAGAGGCAGAGGGGTAGGAGTCACGTTGACGGTCTCGGCGGTGCGTGCAGGTTCGGTCGGTGCGCAGTTCGTGGTTCTCGCTGTCGTGTGGGGGGCGAGCTTCCTGTTCATGAAGGTCTCGCTGGACGGGATGTCACCGGCGCAGGTCATGCTCGGGCGGCTGGCTCTCGGTGCGATCTTCCTGGCCATGGTCATGGCTGTCAGTCGTCGACGCTGGCCGCGTACCGCGCGTACGTGGGGTGCGCTGGCGGTGATCTCGGTCTTCCTGTGCGTCGCGCCATTCCTGCTGTACGCCTGGGCCGGTCAGTACATCCCGTCCGGGCTGTCCAGCATCTACAACGCGACCACCCCGATCGCGACGCTGCTGGTGGCGTTGACCGTCCTTCCGGACGAGCGGTTGACGCGTACGCGCACGGTCGGGCTGATGATCGCCGCCGTCGGGGTTGTCGTCGTCGCCGCTCCCTGGAACGCCCTCGGCGCGGTCCAGGACGGCCCGGTCATTCTCGCCCAGCTCGCCTGCCTGGGGGCCTGCCTCTGCTACGGGATCGCCTTCGTCCTCAGCCGCCGACTGTTACGCGCCAACGAACACGATCCCACCACGATCGCGGCCAGCCAGGTCGGCCTCGCCGCTGTCATCGGCTTCATGCTCGCCCCCTTCGTCGGGGGATTCGAACCCATCCGCCTGAGCCCTTCGGTCGTGGCCAGCATGCTGGTCCTGGGGGTGCTCGGAACGGGTCTCGCCTACATCTGGAACACGCGGGTGATCGCTGCCTGGGGTGCCACCACCGTCTCCACCGTCACCTATGTCACGCCGGTCGTGGGTGTCATCCTCGGCATCCTCGTCCTGGGGGAGAGCCTCCACTGGAACGAACCCGCCGGCGGGGTGCTGGTGATCCTCGGCATCCTGATCAGCCAGGGGCGGCTCACCCTGCGCCGACCTGGCCGTACCGCCGGCCAGGCGACCACAGCCGTCCTCGGGTCATGACGGGCGTCCACCGAACTGCCAGTTGTGTACCTCGATGTCGGCGTACCGATCCGGGGTCAGGATGGCGCGTGCCTGGTCCGGATCCGACGCCCGGACCAGCGCCGCCGTACCCAGCCAGGTGGTGCCGTCGTCGGCCAGCAGCGGGCCGTACGCGATCAGCTCGTCCCGGTCGGGGGGTACGTCGAGGTCGACGGCCTGGCCGGTACCGAGGCCGAGCACCAGGTACCGGTTGCCACCGGTCCGCCCGCCGGGGAAGTCCCACATGGTCCGGCCCAGCAGGTTGCGCCAGCGGCGCAGCAGCACGTCCCGGTACGCGCCGGCCTGGTAGGTGGGCTCGTCGAAGGCGAACGCACGGGCGGCGGCGGGATCGGGCAGGTCGAGGATGTGCACGCTGCCGGTGGGCAGGTCACCGTCCTCGGTGAGGGTCGGACCACGGGCGATCATCTCAGCCGCGTACCGGTCCATGTAGGACCAGTGCTCCTCCAGTAGTTGCTGGCGCAACGCCATGGAGCCGGGCCGGTCGCGGTGGTAGCAGAAGAACTCCATGCTCCGCAGTCTCGACCATTGGAGCAGACCGATGCGGACGGGTACCGCCCGACGCGGGTTCTGACCCCACGGCCACGGGGTCAGCCACGTCGCAGCGGTTCGCCGACGGCATGCAGGTGGGCCAGCGCCCGGCCGTACGACTCGATCAGGCCGGTCTCCTCGTACGGGATGCCACGCTCGGCGCAGAAGTCGCGGACGATCGGCTGCGCCAGCCGCAGGTGCGGGGTCGGCATGTTCGGGAAGAGGTGGTGCTCGATCTGGTAGTTGAGTCCGCCCAGCGCCACGTCGACCAGCCAGCCGCCACGTACGTTTCGGGAGGTCAACACCTGGCGACGCAGGTAGTCGAGTCGGTCCCCCTCGGTCAGGGTGGGCATACCCTTGTGGTTCGGCGCGAACGTGCAGCCGAGGTAGACCCCGAAGAGCGCCTGGTGTACGAGGAGGAACGCCAGCGCCTTGCCCGGCGAGAGCACCAGTAGCAGGGCGGCCAGGTAGCCGACGAGGTGGACGAGCAGCAGCGCCGCCTCCAGTCCACGGCCCTTCATTCCCGGGCGGAGCAGCGCCCGGACGCTGGACACGTGCAGGTTGAACCCTTCCAGCGTGAGCAGCGGAAAGAACAGGTACGCCTGCCAGCGTCCGATGAACCGGGGCAGACCTCGGCTGGCCCGGGCCTGCTCGACCGACCACACCAGGATGTCCGGGGCGACGTCCGGGTCCAGGTCCTCGTGGTTGGGGTTGGCGTGGTGGCGGGTGTGCTTGTCCATCCACCAGCCGTAGCTCATGCCGATCGCCAGGTTGCCGGCGATTCGTCCGGCGACCCCGCTCGCCCGCCGGCCCCGGAACACCTGCCGGTGCGCGAGGTCGTGTGCCACCAGGGCAACCTGCGCGAAGAGCACCGCGAGCCCTGCCGCCACCAGCAGTTGCCACCAGGAGTCGCCGAGCATGAAGAACGCCGCCCAGCCCGCGACGAGAAGACCGCCCACCAGGCTCAGCCGCGCGACGTAGTACCCGGGGCGTCGGTCCAGCAGGCGAGCCGCGTTGATCCGTCTCAGTAGCTGTGAGTAGTCGCTCGCCTTCCGCGTGTCGGGAGCCGTTGCCAGACCGACGGCCATTATTCCCCCAAATGCTCGGGTTTGCGCTACGCCAGACGGCGTGCTGTCGTACCCCAGTGTTCGGGCTTTCGTCGCAGTGAGTAATCCCGGATACCCCCGAATGGAAGGTAGTGCTAGCCCTACCGACGCCTGCGGGTGTCCTTCTCCGCGACCGGACGACGGGGTACGTGCTCAACCTCCGTCGCCGCCGCCAACGCCCGGCAGAGCGCGTCCACCGCCCCGGCAAAGGCGTGGTCGGGCGGGGTGCCGTACCCCGCGCGGGACCCGGCGGTGACGTCCAGGGCTTGGAGGAGCGGCTGGCATCAACCTCGGGCTGCTCGACCGGCTGCTGGAACACCGTACCGGCATCGAGGTCCGCCTGGTCGACTATCTGGCCCCGTACACGCTCTACGCCTACGATCCCGGGCTGGAGAACGGTTCGATGGATCTCCGCCTCGGTTCGTTCCACGGTCAGCGCGAACTGCGACCCACCTTCAGGCTGATCCGCAAGCGCGACGGTGAGTGGTTCGACTACTTCTACGAGCAGTTCACCAGTGTGTGGAATGCCGCCGACCCGTACCAGAAGGTCTGGACGAGTAGTTCCGAAATCTGACCGGTTCCCGGCGGTCAGGGGAGGCCGCCGTAGAGCCTGTCGAGCTGCCTCGTCTACGCTCCCACCTCTCTGCCCCGGCACCTGGCCGGCGCTCTCGCAGATGGACATCGCCCTGGACATGGCACTTCCCGGGACGACGCACGCCCTCGCCAGCAGCCGGCCCTGGTGTCGATCCCGTAGCGGTCGGCCGCCTCGTGCGAATCCTGACCACCGATGGCGCAACGGCTTGCCCCGCTTGTGCGCCCAACTCGACAGCCAGCAGACCTCCTCGCCCCCGGCATCGGCGGCGGCACCCACAACAGTTACGCGACATCCGACGAGTAGTCACGAAACCCGACCAGTGGCCGTCGACGGCCAGGTCCAGGTTCTGCATCACAACACGATCCTGGACGCCCTCCCCATGCCCGAACATCGACCTCTGACTTCGGAGCTACTCGTCTAGACAGCACGCGACCCGGATCAGGTGCGGGAGCGTACCGGTTGCTCCCGCCGCCGATCGGCGTACGTCCAGAGTGCTGAGTGTCGTGCCGTCCAGCGTCCGGGCGTGTCGACCGCTCGACCTGAGCCGCGCCTTCACCGACTGGCGGCGGTGATCGGGCAACTCGGGTGCTGGTAGTTGAAAACCTGCCCGACCATCTCGGTCAACCGGAGAAGGCATTGGTGCGTGCTGGTACGAGGTTTGTCGGCGACGAGCATCCATGCCCCTCGACGACCATTGCGTGGCCGTACTGTCACCGATGGTCCGGCTGAGAAAAGTTTTCATCGAGACATTGTCACAATTCAATGTAATGCTGGGGCTGATTCGGATCCGGTAGGCGCTCGGCTCGGGTCCGTCCCTGTCATTCAACGGAAGGGTGACAATGTCACGTCTCCACCGGCTCGGGCTCGTGACCAGCGCATTGGTCGCGTTGCTCGTCGGACAAGCGGCGACGGTGCCCGCCTCGGCATCGTCGGAATCGCTCGACCCGTGTTCCTGGGAAAGCCACTGTTACGCCACGCTGCGGTGGTATCACGATGACGTGTCCGGGGCAGAGGTCGAACTCGGCGCGTACGTCATGGACATCGTCGGCCCCGGACCGCACTTCGAAACCTCGGAGGTGTGGATCGGCTTCGACGGTTCGCCGATCTCCTGGGTCGAGGCGGGAGTCATCCACGGCGTGGACACCTACTGCGGAGGGGTCAACTATTTCAGTGCCGCCAGTTATCCAGCCATCGGCTTCGAGTTCCGTTGCCTCGGCAGCGCGCCCCTGAACACCTCGGTCGTGCTCCGTGCCGAGGAGGGAGCCTCCGGCACGTGGAGTTGGACCCTCGACGGTGCCGCGTTGACCACCTGGCTGAACGCCCCGACCAGCACCAACTTCCTGGAGGTCGGCAACGAGTACACCCGGGACGACGTACAGTCGATCATGGCGGGCAGCAACCTGAAGTACCGGACCGCGACCGGCGGGGTCTGGACCAACGGATGGTCCGCCACCGGCTGGCCGGCACCGGCCGCCAACCCCAGCGGCTGGCCCTGCTACACGCTGTGGCAGACCAACCCCACCCACATGCGGGCGCTGTGCAACACGATCTCGCTCACCGGCGCCCAGGCCGGACCGACCGGTCGCCAGTCGGCCACCGACCCGCTGGCCAGGGCACAGCGGATCGCCACGTCGTACGGGGTCACCAACCCGACGCAGGTGCGTTCGGTGACCGCCCGTGGCGCCGACGTCGCCGCCACCCTGCAAACCGACCTGCCCGAGGAGCGGGCCGTCACCGTGGTCCAGATGTCGGGTGACTTCACGGCCACCAGCGCGCCCCGGCCGCAGGGGGCGTCAGCACCGAGCGGCAAGGTGCTGACGATGGTCTTCGACCAGCTCACCGGTGACCTTCGGATGCTCCGCCTGTCCCCGGATGGGGCACCCGCTCTCGAAGCTCTGAGCTGACAACCGACATCGACGTCACCGTCGACGGTGGGGCGAAAAGGACCCCTTCCTGCACAAGAACCGACAGGAAGGGGTCCTTCCCTTCACCCTCACAGCGCGGAAGGTGTACGACCGGTCGGCGTCACCTCGGCCACGAGTTCCGGATCCCAGCACCGGTCGCCACACCGGCCAGCGTGTACGGCGAGGATCCTGGTGCCGGGAAGCCGGGTGGCCAGCCGGGTCAGGCCCTGACGAAGCTGCTGGCGGTGCTCGTCGTCGGAGACGGGGTTGCCGGCACAGTCGGAGTGGGCGGCGACGACCAGCGTGCCGCTTTCGTGGGCCCGCTGGGAGACCTCCACCTTCTCCAGTACCCCCTCCAGCCACCGCTCGTCGGCCGTGGTCAACACGGCCTCCGGTCCGGGCTCGGTGATCGTGTCGAGGTATTCGACATCGAGGTGCTTCCTGGCCCACTCGGTGAGCGGCTGCTGGATACGGCCGTCGATGCAGGTGAGCATCGTTGCGAATCGGTCGGGCATGATCACAGCACCCCCTCGAGAACGGGTGGAGCGGGTTCGGACGCACCACGGCCCAGTGGGCTGGATGGTTCGAGCCCGCTGGTGGCGAGCGCGGCAGCGATGTCGCGGTGTACCCGGCCCTTCTCGTGCAGGGGTTGCCACACCCCGGCGCGATGGAGCAGGTCGCGTACCGGGCCGCGAACCGTGGCCAGATGCAGGGCCACACCACGGGCACCGAGGTGCTCACCCAGCTCCGTCAGGACGTGGGCTCCGTCCGCGTCGATGTCGCTGATCGCGCTGGCGTCGAGCACGATGGCCGTCAGCCCCTCCCGCTGCTCGGCCAGTCCCATCAGCCGCTCCTCGAGGACCTGGGCGTTGGCGAAGTAGAGGGGGCCGTCCAGTCGGATGACGGCGAATCGTGGATCGGTGTGCAGGCCGGCGTACCGGTCGACGTTGCGGTACGTGTCGCTGCCCGGCACCCTGCCGAGTTCGGCGGTGTGTGGCCGGGACGAGCGCCACACGAAGATGCCGAGGCTGAAGACCACGCCGGCGACGAGGCCCGGCTCGACCCCGAACAGCAGCGTGACCAGGAAGGTCAGTCCCAGGGTCAGACCGTCGGACCGACGGGCCCGCCAGGTGGTCACCGCTCCCTTGCGGTCGACCAGGCCAAGCACGGCGACGACCACGATCGCCGCGAGCACGGCCTTGGGCAGGTGGTAGAAGGCGGGTGTCAACGCGAGGGTGGCGAGGGCCACCATCGCCGCCGTCAGCACACTGGCCACCGGCGTACGGGCGCCCGCAGAGAAGTTGACCGCGCTGCGGGAGAAACCGCCGGCGACCGGGAACGCCTGGAACAGCCCGGCCGATATGTTGGCCGCTCCGACCGCGACCAGTTCCTGGTTGGCACTGACCTGCTGGCGGGACTTGGCCGCGAGGGACTTCGCCACGGCGATGCCCTCCATGTACGCCACCAGCGCGATGCCCACGGCCGTGGGCAACAGAGCCTGGATGTCCTGTCCGGAGAGTGCCGGCAGTGCGGGCGCGGGAATTCCTCCCGGAATGTCGGTGAGGATCTTGACTCCGCGCTCGCCGAAGGACAGTGCGGCGCTGACCGTGGTGACCCCGGCGACGACAAGCAGCGCGCCGGGAAGTTTCGGCAGGTAGCGCCGTAGCAGCACCAGTCCGGCGACGCTGACCGCCGAGATCAGGATGGTCAGCCCGTGGGCGGTGGTGGCCGACTCCCAGACCGAGGCGGCGGTCTCCGGGAAGGTCTCCGCCCGCGTCGCGTTGAGCCCGAACAGGTCCTTGATCTGGCTGGCGGCGATGACGATCGCGGCTGCGGAGGTGAATCCGGACAGGACCGAGTGGGACATGAAGTTGACCAGCACCCCGAGGCGCAACACGCCCATCAGTGCCTGGATCGCGCCGACCAGCAGCGCGAGCAGACCGGCCAGCGCCGCGTACCGGCCGGGGTCGCCGTCGGCGAGGGGGGCCAGCGCCGCGCTGCTCATGAGCGCGGTGATGGCCACCGGTCCGACGGCGAGCGCCCCGGAGGTACCCAGCAGCGCGTACACCAGCAGCGGCACGATCGAGGCGTACAGTCCGGTGACCGGCGGCATGCCGGCGAGCGTGGCGTAGGCCATGCTCTGTGGCACCAGCATCACCGCCACGGTCAGGCCGGCGATCAGATCGTGGCGCAGGGTCTCGCGGTTGTAGTTGCGCAGCCACCCGAACAGGGGGACCGCCCGGGCTATGCCCGAGCGGTCCTGTTGGACATAGCTCATGCCCGTCTCCTGGTGTCCTGCATCCGGGAGATGGAGGAGTTGACGTCACAACCCGCCCCCCGGTTGTACGGCAGCTTGGACAGCAGGGCACCCATGGCGCAGGTGTTGGTCAGCGCGGCGAAGGTCAGCCCGGCCCCGATGAAACCGGCCACGAACCGTACCGGCGGTAGCCAGATGCTGGCGATCACGGACAGCAGGACGATGCCTCCCGCGACCAGTCGGACCTGGCGTTCGAGGCTCCACCGCTGACGGCCGCGCTCGACCGGACCGCCGGCGGCGATCCAGGAGTTCATGCCGCCGGAGATCACGGTGGCGTCGACCATCCCGGCGTTCACCAACTTGGTGCAGGCCTGGGTGGCGCGGTTGCCGGACTGGCACATCAGCAGCACCCGGCCGCCAGCGGCATTCACGATCCGTCCCAGGTGTGCATCGACCTGGTCCAGCGGCAGGTTGATCGAACCAGCCACGTGCGCGGTTTCGAACTCGCCTGGCGTACGCACGTCGACGACCAGGACCTCAGAGTTGTTGGCCAGCAGGGCACGGGCGGTGGCGACATCGATGGAAGACGAAGCGTTCTTGGTGCTCACGTAATACTCCGGTCAATTGTTGGGTGGTGGGCCGGCGGGGCAGCAGAGTCGCCCCGCCGGGAATGCGGGAGATGGTCAGGAGGCGCGGGCGGCGACCACGTCGGCGACACCGGCACCGGTCAGGACGACGGGCTGGTACCCCTCGCGGGCCAGTAGGGTGGCGGCGATTGCGGCGCGTCGACCGCTGCCGCAGGCGACCAGCACCGGCCGCCCGGCGTCGATCTCGGTGGGTACGCCCTCGGTGATCAGGTCGGGCAGGAAACGTTCCACCGCTCCGTCCAGCCGTACGACCGCGCGTTCGCTCGGCATCCGTACGTCGAGCACCTGGGCAGCGGGGTCGGCCAGTCGGTGGACGAAGGTGGCCACGTCGACGAGTTCGAACCGTTCGGTGGCTGCCTCGCCCAGGTCCCGGACGACACCGCGCACGCTGTCGATGCCGATCTGCGCCAGCTGGGTGATCGGCTCGGTGACGTCCTGGCCGGGCTCGGCCACGAGCACGGTGGTGGTCTGGTACGGCAGCAGCCAGCCCGCCCAACTGCCGAAGTCGATGGCCACCTCGATCCCGACGGAACCGAGTAGGAAACCGGCGGCCTGCGCGGCTCGGGGGCGGACGTCGAGCACCTGCGTGCCCTCGGGCTGATCGGCCAGGTCCGCCAGGTCGAGCTCGGGTACGGTCAGCGCTGGCATCGGTGGCACACCCAGCGTGTTCGCCGGCCCCATGTACTGGTAGAACGCCGGAATGGGCATCGGCGCGGCAAGTAGCCGGTCGGCGAACTGCTCCACGTCGCCGACGTTCAGCAGCGGGTTGCTGGCGAGTTCCTCGCCGATGGTGGAGGTATAGCGTCCGGCGCCGGTGGCGGTGCAGAACGAGCCCTCGCCGTGTGTCGGATAGAGGGCGACGGAACTGGGCAGTCCGGCGAGGCGGTGCAGCGAACCGTGCTGGAGCTTCGCCAGCGTCCGGGCACGGGCCGGGCCCAGCAGGTCCGGCCGACCGGCCGAGGCGACCAGCAGGCTGCCGCCGGAGAACACGGCCACCGGCTCGCCGTCGATGAGCACCAGGTAGCTGGTGTGCTCAGGGGTGTGCCCGGGGGTGTGGATCGGGCGGATCGTCAGCCCGTCGTTGGCCTTGATGTCCTCGAGGTGGAACGCTGCGGTGTGCGGGTAGGCCGCAGCCGCTGCTGCGGGCAGCACCAGCTCAGCGCCGGTACGCAACGCGGCCTGTTCTCCACCGGAGACGTAGTCGTTGTGCAGGTGGGTTTCCAGCACGAACCGCAGCTCCACGTCGCGCTCGGCGGCGGCGTGCAGGAAGCGGTCGATGTCCCGCTGTGGGTCGACCAGGACACCTTTTCCCTCGTGGGTCAGCAGGTATGTCTGGTCGCCTAGCCCTGGAGTGCGGAATGACACGAGTTCCACGGTGGTCCTTCCCCTCTCTAGCGGCCCCCGGCGTATACCCCCGGGGGTAACCAAATCGAGTATGTGCGAATGAACGGACATTTGCAAACCTCGGTGCCCTGCGGCCCCGCGTACCCTGTGGCCCCGCGCTGCCCGGATGTTCGTCCGGTGGCAACCGGGTGCGAATGGTCGACGGGGTCGCCTGTCTTCGAGCGGGCCGTCGACCGGTGACCCGTGGGTCATCCGCTGTTTGCGGGTGACCCACGGGGTTCGGGGGGCGACGGAACTGGGCGGTCGGCTCGGGCTTCGCCGGGCGCGGCGGCGCGTCGTGCGACGTCGTTGCCGGCCGGCTGACTGAATCCTAACATACCCCCGGGGGTATGCGAGAAGTGATGATCATACCATGTGCCGGTTGTATACCCCTCCGGGTGTATCGTTGACGCTTGAACATCAAGGAGGGGCAGGCAATGCAGGTCGACGAGGATGCGGTCGGCGACGTGATCAAACGGCTCCGCCGTGCCGAAGGTCAGATCCGTGGCGTCATCGGAATGCTGGAAACCGGCCGAGACTGTGCCGAGGTGGTGACCCAGCTCGCGGCGGTGTCCAGAGCACTGGACCGGGCCGGGTTCAAGATCATTGCTAGCGGTCTCCAGCAGTGTGTCACCGGTGCTCCCGGTGAGGACCAGAAGGCCAACCTGGAACAGATGGAGAAGTTGTTCCTGTCGCTGGCTTAGCGGGGGGCCTGCACCCCGCTGGGATCATCGTGCCGGCATGCCGCCGGCAGATCCGCCCATCCTCGACGTCGTTGTCGACGACCTCGCGAGTCACCCACCGGGGCGGGTTTCGTACATCCGCCTGGCGGCGAGCAGGCCGGAGGCTGCCGTGAGGGCGGCCACCGCCCACGTGGCACCACGGATGCTCGTCAGGTCGGCGATCACGCCGGCGAACACCGCTCCGGCGGCGAACCCGCCGTCACGCCACAGCCGGTACACCCCCACCGCACGGGCCCGCCAGGACGGGTGCGCGACGTCGCCGATGGTCGCGAGCAGGGTGGGATAGACCATGGCGGTACCGGCGCCGAGCAGCACCGTTGCTGCGGCCCACGCCGGAAAGGTGTCGGCGGTGGCGACCAGGCCGAGCGCGACGGCCTGGGTGAGCATGCCGGAGACGATGAGCGGTTTCCGGCCGATGTGGTCGGACAGGGGACCGGTCAGGACCTGACCGAGACCCCAGATCGCGGGATACAGGGCGACCAGCACGCCGATCTGGGGCAACGACAGGCCGGCGGCGGCGAAGAGCAGCGGAAACAGCCCCCAGGCCAGACCGTCGTTGAGGTTGTTGACCATACCGACCTGGCTGGCCGAGGAGAGGGCGGGTTCCCGCCAACTGACCAGACCCGCGATCCGCCAGGTGGACAGGGATCCGGAGTGGCCACTGTCGACAGCTCCGTCGAGGGTGGCCTCGTGCCGGGCATGCCCGCGAGTTTCCTGGACGAAGAACAACGACAGGCCCAGTCCGACCGCGATGTAGGCCGCTCCGAGCAGGAACGGGGCCGGGCGCAGTCCGAATTCCGTGGCGAGTGCACCCGTCGCCATGGCGGTGGTGGCGACCGCGAGGTAGCCGGCAGCCTCGTTGAGACCCATCGCGAGGCCCCGACGGTGGGGTCCGACAAGGTCGATCTTCATGATGACCGTGGTGGACCAGGCAAGCCCCTGGTTGACGCCGAGCAACACGTTGGCCGCGATCACCCAGCCCCAACTGGGGGCCCAGATGAGCATGAGCGGTACGGGCAGCGCGAACAGCCAGCCGGCGATGAGCACCGGTTTGCGGCCGAACCGGTCGGACAGGGTGCCGGCGACGAAGTTGACCGCCGCCTTGGTCGCGCCGAAGGCCAGGATGTAGGTCAGCGCCGCGGTGTAGGCACTCAGGTCGAACTCCTGCTCGCCGAGCAGCGGCAGCACCGTACGTTCGGTGCCCAGTAGCCCACCGACCAGCGCGTTGACCGCGACGAGGAGGGTGAACTGGGCGATGTTCGCGCGCAGGCCCAACCGCAGCGCGGTGCCGGTCGCGGTCACCGTCGAGGCTCCGAGCCGTACCCGTGGGTCCCCCCGGATAGGTTTCCCGGGACATCGTGATGGGTGTCGTTCATCTGTGCTCTCTCCCCGTTGGTCAGGGTCTCCCCGGGGGCGCGCGTCAGCGCGACCCGGAGCCGGGGTGGCTCAGGCCAGGGCCAGGAACAGCTTCTCCAGTTCCTCTTCGGTCATCTCCGGCTGCTCGCCACGGTCGCGGGCGGTGCTGCAGTGCCGCAGGCCCGAGGCGATGATCTTGTAGCCGGCGCGGTCGATCGCCTTCGACGCCGCAGCGAGTTGGGTCAGCGCCGTCTGGCAGTCCTGGCCGGTCTCCATCATCTCGATCACGGCATTGAGCTGCCCACGTGCCCGCTTGAGCCGAACCAGTGCCTCAGCGGTCATCTCGGGACGAAGCTTCATCTCCACACCTCCACCTGATTGCCCCTGGATACCCGAGGGGGTATGTGCGTCAACGTTGCGAGGGTGCCCCGGTAATCCCGCGCGGTTCGCGCCGGGGTTCCGGGTTGCTCATCGACTCGGCGGCTGTCCCTCGATCACTGCCCGCACCTTGGCCATGTCCAGGTCGCGTACCGCCTGGATCACCTGCTCGAGTCCGGCCGGTGCGAGTGCGCCGGGCTGCGAGAAGACCAGCAATCCGTCCCGAAACGCCATCAGGGTCGGAATCGAGGCGATCCGCGCCGCAGCGGCCAGTCCGGGCTCTGCCTCCGTGTCCACCTTGCCGAACACGACGTCGGCGTGCTTCTCGCTGGCCTGCTCGAAGACCGGGCTGAAGCGGCGACACGGGCTGCACCAGGCGGCCCAGAAGTCCACCAGCACGATCCCGTTGTCGGTCACGATCTGCTCGAAGTTGTCCTGCGTCAGGGCCACGCTGGCCATGCTGACCTCCGCTTCTCGCTGGGATGGCGATTGCCAGCATACCCCCAGGGGTATTGTGGTGCCACTCGCCGAAGGGGCGGTGGTCCACCTGGCGTGGGTGGCGGCAACCGGCGACGGCACGCTATCGTCGCCATCAACGGATACCCCGGGGGGTATAAAGATCGAGGAGGAAGACGTGCGAGAGGTCGACATTGCCGCCTTCGCCGTCGCCCACGCGAACGGGGCGACGGTGATCGATGTACGGGAGCCCGTCGAGTACGCCGAGGGTCACGTCCCCGGTGCCCACTGCGTGCCGCTGGCCCAACTGCCGGCGAGCCTCGGGAGCCTGCCGCGCCACCGTACGGTCTACGCGATCTGTGCCAGTGGCAACCGCAGTCGGGTGGCCGCCGAACTGCTGGAACGGGCCGGGTTCGACGCCCGTTCGGTCGCCGGCGGCACCGCAGCCTGGGCCCGTGCCGGCCACCCCGTGACCCGGGGCAGCCGCACCTGAGTGCGCCCGAACAGTCCGGACCGCAACTCGGGACTTTAGGCCTTACGCATACCCCCGGGGGTATGTGATGCTAGATTTCACTGACCAACACCGATAGCTAGGGGAGTAACAATGCTGTTCACCCAGTACTACCTGGACTGCCTGTCCCAGGCGTCGTACCTGATCGCCGACGACACCACGAAGCGTGCCGTGCTGGTCGATCCGCGCCGCGACATCACCGAGTACCTCACTGACGCCCGAGCCCGTGGACTGAGCATCGAAGGCGTAATCAACACGCACTTCCACGCCGACTTCCTCGCCGGTCACCTGGAGGTGGCCGCCGCGACCGGAGCCTGGATCGGCTACGGGCAGGCCGCCGAGACCGAATACCCGATCCGCAAGCTCGCCGACGGCGAGCGGATCCCGCTCGGCGACGTCACCCTGGAGATCATGGAAACCCCGGGCCACACCCCGGAATCCATCAGCGTCCTGGTCTACGAGCACGCCGACGACACCGTTCCGTACGGAGTGATGACCGGAGACGCGCTGTTCATCGGCGATGTGGGCCGGCCCGACCTGCTGGCCTCCTTCGGCGTCACCGCCGACGAGTTGGGCCGGATGCTGTACGACAGCGTGCAGCACAAGCTCATGGGCCTGCCCGACGAGGTCCGGGTCTTCCCCGCCCACGGTGCCGGCTCGGCCTGCGGCAAGAACCTGTCCACCGAGCGGCAGTCCACGATCGGCGAACAGCGTCGCACCAACTACGCCTGCGCCCCGATGAGCCAGGAGCAGTTCCTCGCCCTGGTCACCGGCGGACAACCATCGGCACCCGGCTACTTCTCCTACGACGCGGTGCTCAACCGCAAGGCCCGGGAACTGTTCGACCACGCCCGGGCAGCCCGGCCGCTCGACCCCGCCGAGTTCCTCGCCGCCCGCACATCCGGTGCCGTCGTGATCGACACGCGCGACCCGCACGAATTCGCCACCGGCCACCTCCGCGACGCCATCAACATCCCCGCGGACGGCCGCTTCGCCGAAACCGCCGGTAGCGTCGTCGCACCCGACCGCGCGATCCTCGTCGTGGCCCCGCAGGACCGTGAAGAGGAGATCGTCGTACGACTCGCCCGCATCGGCTTCGACAACGTCACCGGATACCTCCGCGATCCGGAGCACACGTTCCTCGACATGATCAGTGAGCTGACCCGGGCCAGCCGGCTCACCGCCACCGAACTGCGCCAGGCACTCGACCAGCCCGAACCGCCGACCGTCCTCGACGTACGCAACATCGGCGAACGCGAGCAGGGCGCCATCGAGGGATCGCTGCACATTCCCCTCGCCGAACTGCCCCGTCGCCTCGACGAGGTACCCACCGACCGGCCGATCGTCACCCACTGCGCCGGCGGCTACCGCTCCTCGGTCGCGGCCAGCCTCCTGCGGGCCACCGGTCGGCCCGACGTGTCAGACCTGCTCGGCGGATTCGCCGCCTGGCAGGCGGCCACCCACGCCGCCACGGCGTGACCGCCAACCACACCACCGCGCCGGTGGGGGGGCCGCGGGGTGGGCCGCCACCCACCGGGTTCCCGCAGTGCCGACCGTCGCCGGTCAGCGGGACAGGATGGTGACGATCTCGTCGTAGCCGCGTCGACGCGCGTGCTCCAACGCGTCGACGCCCTCCCGGTCCGGCAGGTGGACCCGGGCGCCGGCGGCCACGAGGATCTCGGCGATCTGCTGGTACGCCCCGCTCCCGTCGCCGAGCAGCACGCACTCCAGCAGCGCGGTCCAACCGAGGTTGTTGACGTGGTTCACGTTGATGCCCGTACGGACGACCCGCCGTACGTAGTCGACGTGGCCCCGCTCGCTGGCCGGAATGATCGAGATGCCGCCGTAGCGGTTCACGATCGTCAGGTCCGGCTCGGCGGGCAGCAGGACCTCGAGCATCGCCACGCTGCCGGTCACACCGGTCACCAGCCACGGGGTGTCGTGCTGGTCGTCGAGCGCGTCCGGGTCCGCTCCCGCCTCGACCAGGACCCGGGCTGCCTCGACCTGGTCGTTCGCGGCGGCCAGCAGCAGCGCCGTACGCCGTCGCGCGTCGCGGGCCTCAAGATCGGCGCCGGCGGCCAGTGCGGTGCGTACCCCGGTCGCGTCACCGGTGCTGGCCGCGGCGAGTAGTTGCTGGTCGGCGGTGCTGGTCATACGGTCCTCCCGGGGTGATGGGGTCGGGTCCGGCCGGGCGCAGCCGCCGGTCACGGCGACGGTGAGGGCAAGGGTGAGCAGGGTGGTGAGGGCAAGGGTGAGCAGGGTGCGGCGCTTCACAGCCGGATCAGCTTCCGTTCGACGGCGGCATGCACGGCCGCGGTACGCGAGTCGACGCCGAGCTTGGCGTAGATGTGGACCAGGTGGGTCTTGACCGTGGCCTCGCTGATGAAGAGCAGTCGGCTGATCTCCCTGTTGGAATGGCCCCGGGCCAACAGACCGAGGATCTCCACCTCACGGGTGCTGAGGGTGGGCTGCGGACCGCGCATCCGGTCCATCAACCGGGCGGCGACCGGTGGGGACAGGACGGTCTGTCCGGCGGCGGCGGAGTGCACGGCACGGAAGATCTCCTCGGGTGGGCAGTCCTTGAGCAGGTAGCCGGTCGCGCCGGCCTCGACCGCCCGCATGATGTCCTCTTCGGTGTCGTACGTGGTCAGCACCAGGACGCGGGGCGGGTCCGGCAGGTCGAGCAGGTGCGCGGTGGCGGCGACACCGTCGACCCCGTCACCGAGTTGCAGGTCCATCAGCACCACGTCGGGGCGCAGGGCGGCGGCCTGCCGTACGGCGTCGGCGGCGGTGGCCGCCTCGGCGACCACGGTCATGTCGGGTCGGCCGCCGAGCAGGGCGCGCAGGCCGGCGCGGACCACCGGATGGTCGTCGACCAGGATCAGCCGTAGCGGGCTCGTCATCGTGCCTCCCTCAGCGGAAGGCTGACGGCCAGTGCGGTGCCCTCACCGGGGGCGCTTTCGACGGTGACCGTGCCGCCGAGGTGAGCTATCCGTTCCCGGATGCCGGTCAGTCCGAATCCGCTGGTGGCGGCCGGGTCGAAACCCGCCCCGTCGTCGTACACGTCGAGCATCACCTCCTGGTCGCCGTAGGTGAGCGTCACTGCGGCGTGGCGCGCGTGCGCGTGGCTGCGGACGTTGGCCAGGGCACCCTGGGCCACCCGCAGCAGGGCGATCTCGTTGTCGACCCCGAGCGGCGTGACCGTGCCGGCCACGGTGAGTCGGACCGGGGTGCCGGTGTCCCGCTCGGTCGCCGTACACAGTCGCCGTAGGGCATCGGTCAACGAGGCGTTGTCGAGCGCGGGCGAGGCCAGGCCGCGTACGAAACGGCGGGCCTCGGCCAGGTTCTCCCGGGCGGTCGCCGTGGCCTGGCGTACATGTCCACGGGCCTGCTCTGGCTTGTCGTCCCACTCCCGGTCGGCCGCCTGGAGGAGCAGGTTCATGCTCGACAGGCCCTGGGCGAGGGTGTCGTGGATCTCCCGGGAGAGTCGGGCCCGTTCCGCCAGCGCCCTGGCCTCACGCTGACTGCGGTCCAGTTCGTCGCGAGCGGCCAGGAGGTCGTCGAGCGCGTGTTGCCGGGCCCGGTTCTGCCGGTCCAGTTCGAGGAAGACGACGGTGGTGATGGCGGCCAGGCCGACCGGTCCGAGTACGAGGCTGGGTTCGAGCCGGTCGGCCAGCCGGATCTGGGCGATCACGACGGCGGCGGTCAGCAGGCCGACCAATGGCCAGACCGCGCGTCGGGGGAGCTGGTGCAGCCCGACGAAGAACAGGGGGATCGCACACCAGGCGAAGCTCGGTGCCACGATCACCAACGCGAGGAACGCGACGACGACCACCGCGAAGCGTGCGCCGGGGGCGGAACGCCCCAGCTCGTTCATGGCGTACGCGGCCAGCAGCACCCCGGCCAGCACCAGCACTCCGGTGGTCGAGCCGCCCCAGCCGTGGTACGCGACGTAGCGGGAAGCGGCGGCGGTCAGCAGGAGCAGGAACCCCCACCGCATCGTCGAGCGCAGCCGGTTCTCGCCTGGCACCACCACTCACCTCCCTCACGCACAGTTAGCTGATCTTGACAAATCCAGCGTACGGCAGATCCGAGGTAGGCAAATCAACCATCTGATGTATCGCGGATGGATCTCGCGCGCCATGCCCGTACCGGTGTTCGCGACCAGGCTGGGGACGTCACCTCGACTGGATCTCGATCGAAGGAGCAGTGCTGATGATCAGTAGAGCCCGCCGCCGGGTAACCCTCGGTGTGGTTGCCGGTGCCCTGGGGGTGGCCGCCGTCACCGGTGTCACCGTCACCGCCGCCACCTCCGGCAGCGCCAGCGCCGCCGAGCCGACGGTCGCGTTGGCTGCCGTAGCGGTCAAGAAGAACGACCTGGTCGACAACCCGTCCCTCGACATCGACGCGGCGCTGAAGGCGGCCGAGGCGACGATCAAGGCGGCCGAAAAGGGCGGGCACCGGGTGACCGTCGTGATCCTCGACCGGTCCGGCAACGTCCAGGTACAGCTCAAGGGCGACGGCGCGGGCCCGCAGACGGCGGAGTCCGCCAAGCGCAAGGCGTTCACGGCGGTCTCCTTCGGCCAGGCGACCTCGGCGCTCGCGGGCCGGGTCGACGGGCAGGGCGCCACCCTGCGGGACATCCCGGGGACCCTGTTCCTGGCCGGGGGAGTGCCGGTGACCGTCGGCGGTCAGGCCATCGGGGCCATCGGAGTCGGTGGCGCGCCCTCGGGCGACCTCGACGAGCAGTACGCCAACGCTGGCGCGGCCACCCTGCGCTGACTGGCAGCTCACGAACCTGGGGGCTCCGGGTGGTTGTCCGGAGCCCCACCCGTGCGTCGGCTGTCTTTCCAGATCCGCCACGACCCGTCAGATCCGTACACGGGCGTGGCGGAGGTGCCCGGGAAGGCTGGTCCGGGAAGCCCTGCTGCGGACCTGTCGAGCTGCCCCGTCTGTGCTCCCGTCACCTAACGACGACCTCGGATGGGTCCTGGCCGTTGATGGCGCTGCGGCTGCCCCGTCTGTGCTCCGTCACCTAACGACGACCTCGGATGGGTCCTGGCCGTTGATGGCGCTGCGGCTGCCCCGTCTGTGCTCCCGTCACCTAACGACGACCTCGGATGGGTCCTGGCCGTTGATGGCGCTGCGGCTGCCCCGTCTGTGCGTCCAGCTCGACAGGCTGGACGGACCCGTTCCTACCGGCCGCCACCCGGGTGGTACGTCTCAGGTCGTCGCCCAGGCCAGCCAGCACTCAGGACGATCCGGCGCTAGAGCCGGCCGGCTTCGATGATGCGGTGCAGGAACTGCCGGGTACGTGGCTCGATCGGCTCACCCAGCACCTGCTCCGGTGGCCCCTGCTCGATCACCCGGCCGCCGTCGAGGAAACAGATCCGGTCGGCAACGTCCCGGGCGAACCCCATCTCGTGGGTGGCCAGCACCATGGTCATGCCCTCGGACTTCAGGTCCCGGATCATCGTCAGCACCTCGCCGACCAGTTCCGGGTCCAGCGCGGAGGTGACCTCGTCGAGCAGCAGCAGCCGAGGGGAGTTGACCAGCGACCGGACGATCGCCACCCGCTGCTGCTGTCCGCCGGAGAGCCGGTCCGGATAGGCGCGGGCCTTGTCGGCCAACCCCACCCGGTCGAGCAGCTCCAGCGCCTGCGCCTCGGCGTCGGCCCGGGCCCGCCGGTGCACCCGCCGGGGTGCCAGGGTGATGTTCTCCAGCACGCTCAGGTGCGGAAACAGGTTGTACGACTGGAACACCATGCCGATGCGCTGGCGTACCCGATCGGGGTCGACCTTCGGGTCGGTGATGTGCTCGCCGTCGAGGTGGATGGTGCCGTCGCTGATCTCCTCCAGCAGGTTGACGCAGCGCAGCAGCGTCGACTTGCCCGAGCCGGACGCCCCGATCAGCGCCACCACCTCGTGTTCGGCCACGTCCAGATCCAGGCTGTCCAGGACGACGTGCCCACCGGCGTACGTCTTGCGTAGTCCTCGGCAGGTCAGCAGTGACATGTCACCTTCCCGCCTGTCGGCGCGCGGCCCGCAGCGTCACCCAGTCGGTGATGGCGATCAGCGGAATGGCCAGCAGTACGAAGAGCACCCCGGCCAGGATGTACGGGGTGTAGTTGAACGTCTCGGCGGTGGCGATCTGCGCGGCGCGTACCGCGTCGATCGGGCCGGCCAGCGAGACCAGCCCGACGTCCTTCTGTAGCGCGACCACGTCGTTGAGCAGCGGCGGGGCGACCCGACGGACCGCCTGCGGCAGCACCACGTGCCGCATCGCCTGCCGGTAGGTCAGGCCCAACGACCGGGCGGCGGCGATCTGGCTCGGGTGGATCGACTCGATCCCGGCGCGGAACACCTCGGCCAGGTAGCCGCTGTAGGTAATCACCAGAGCCAGTCCGCCGAGCACCAGCACCGACGGCATGCCCTGCAACCGCAGACCGGGTACGCCGAGGGTGAGCACGTACAACACGATGATCAGCGGCAGGCCCCGGAACGTGTAGGTGTAGCCGGTGGCCAGCATCCGTACCGGGAAGAACACCGGGCCGCGCAGGGTACGCAGCACCGCGATCAGCAGGCCGAGGGCCAGCGCGCCGAGGGCGCAGAAGAACAGCAGCCGTACGTTGAGCCACAGACCGTCGAGCACGTCGGGCAACGCGTCCCGGGCGATGTCCAGGTCGAGGAAGGACTGCTTGACCCGGTCCCAGCCCGGTGCCCCGGTGACCGCGACGACGAGCAGGGTACCCAGCACGGCGGTGGACGCGGCGGCGACCAGCACCGAGCGGATCGTCTGCCGTCGCCGGTAGGCGATCCGCTGGCGCTGGGTCTCGGAGGGCTGGTAGCCGTCCGTCGTCTTGCCGACCGGCGGGGTGCCGATCCGGTCGAGGGTCACGTCAGCTCGGCCGCGCCCGCCGCCTGGGCGAGCCACTTCTTCTCCAACTCGGCCAGCGTGCCGGCGGTCCGCAGGTCGTCGACCGCCTTGCTGACGCAGCCGGTCAGCGGCGAGTTCTTGTCCAGCAGCAGGCCGAACGCCTCGGGCACGCCGACCTGGGGAACCTGGCCGACGATGGTGGCGTCGGTGATCTCCGCGCCGGTGATGTAGAAGGCGGTGGGCAGGTCGACGACGAGCCCGTCGATCTGGCCGTTCTGCAACGCCTTCTTGGCGTCGTCGTTGCTGTTGTAGACCTGCGGCTTGGTGTTCGGCTTGATCACATCGGTGATCGCCTGGTAGCTGGTGGTGCCCACCTGTGCGCCGAGCTTGGCGTCCTTCAGGTCGGCCAGCGTCGCCTTGCCGGCGATCTTGGAGGTCTTGAGTGCGATGACCGTCTGACGGACCAGGTAGTACGGGCCGGAGAAGTCGGCGGCCTGCTTACGTTCGTCGGTGATGGAGAACTGGTTGATGTCGAAGTCGAAGCTCTTCGGTCCGGGGGCGATGGCATTGTCGAACTTGACCCGGGTCCACACCACGTCGCTGCGGGCGTACCCGAGTTTCTCCGCCACGGCGTAGGCCACGGCGGACTCGAAACCCTCGCCGTTCTCGGGCTTGTTGTCCCGGAACCAGGGCTCGTACGCCGGCTCGTCGGTGCCGATGGTCAGTTTGCCGGCGGTGAGGGTACGCAGCTTGTCTTTCGTGCAGTCGGCCTGGGCCTGGTTGGTGGGGGCCGGGTCTGCCTCCTGCGGAGCGCAGCCGGCGAGGGCGGCGAGGACAACGGTCGCGAGCGCGACTGGCATGTAGGGGCGGCTGGCCATGGCCGACAGCATAGGGCCGTACCCGAGGAATTCCGACTCCTGTGGTAGGGATCATCGAGAGGCCGGGCTGACCTCCGCCGGGCCACCCCGTGGTCGACGCCGGGTACGGCGACAGTGGCGCCGGCGTCCACCTGATGGTTGCCGGGTGCCCCGGGGGCGAGGGTCACGCGGCGCGGCTGCGAGAATCCGATTCCGTGAAGACGTTCGAGGAGCTGTTCGCCGAGTTGCAGGCCAAGGCCGCTGCCGGCACCCCGGGCTCGGCGACCGTGGCCGCGTTGGAACGCGGTGTGCACGCGATCGGCAAGAAGGTCGTCGAGGAGGCCGCCGAGGCGTGGATGGCGGCCGAGCACGAGGGACCGCAACGGGCCGCCGAGGAGATCTCCCAGCTGCTCTACCAGGCGCAGGTGCTGATGCTGGCCACCGGTCTGGACCTTGAGGACGTCTACCGACATCTCTGAGTGCCCCGACCGATTCCGATCGAACTCGAAGGAGCACCCGAGAATGTTGCGTATCGCCATCCCCAACAAGGGCACCCTGTCCGGACCGGCCAGCCAGATGCTCTGCGAGGCGGGTTACCGTCAGCGCGCCGACAGCCGGGACCTGGTCTGCCTGGACGAGGCCAACGGAGTCGAATTCTTCTACCTGCGTCCCCGGGACATCGCCACCTACGTCGGCTCCGGTGACCTCGATCTCGGCATCACCGGTCGGGACCTGCTCGTCGACGCGGGCAGCCCGGCCGAGGAGGTGGTCGACCTCGACTTCGGGGGCGCCACCTTCCGGTTCGCCGCCCGCCCGGAGACCGTCTCGTCGGTCGACGAACTGGGCGGACAGCGGATCGCCACCGCCTATCCCGGCGTGGTCGAGCGCTACCTGGCCGAACGGGGCCTGAAGGCGGATGTGATCCGGCTCGACGGCGCGGTCGAGAATGCCGTACGCCTCGGTGTCGCTGATGTCGTCGCCGACGTGGTCTCCACCGGGGCCACCCTGCGTCAGGCCGGACTGGTGATCATCGGTGAGCCGATCCTGCGTTCGTCGGCGGTGCTGATCCGCCGGGTGGGCGCCCCGGCCAGTGCGCAGACCGACCAGTTGTTGCGCCGGCTCCAGGGTGTCCTGGTGGCCCGCCGCTACGTGATGCTGGCCTACAACGTGCCGGTCGACCTGCTGGTGCAGGCCAGTGCCCTGACCCCGGGTATCGAGTCGCCGACGGTCTCGTCCCTGCACCGCAACGGCTGGGTCGCGGTCCAGGCGATGGTGCTCCGCGACGAGGTGCACCGGATCATGGACGAGCTCTACGACCTCGGCGCCCGGGCGATCCTGGTCACCGACATCCACGCCTGCCGGCTGTAGGGCCCGGCCGGGGTTTCCTACCGCTGCTGTTGCACATAATGTGCAACAGCAGCGGTAGCTGGTAGATCGTCGAGCCAGATGACAGGAACCCCTCATGAGCGCAGGCACCATCGTCCAGTCCCCCGACGGCACCGAGATCGTCCTGGGGGAGATCGGCCAGCGGATCCTGCTGGTCAACTCCCGGGTACGGGTCTGGGAGGTCACCCTCCAGCCGGGTGGAACCCAGCCCTGGCACCTGCACCACAACCCGTACGTGGTCTTGTGCCTGCGGACCTCCGACTGCCGGATGGACTGGCTCGACGGCACCCCGCCCTGGTTCATCCGGGAAGAGGTGGGTGGCGCCATCTACCGGCCGGTCTCCCCGGTGCACATGCTCACCAACTACGGCGACACCACGTATCGGAACCGGCTCATCGAACTGCTCGACCTGGGTGAGGAGGCCTCCGGGCAGCCACCGGTAGGCGGGGACGCGGCAGCCCGGACGGGCGAGGGCACTTCCTCCGAGCTTTCCGGCTCGACGAGCGTGCTGGAGATCGACGAGGTGCACGTCCGGCGGCTCACCGTGGCGCCGGGCACCGAGCAGACCTGGACCGCCGGCCGGCTGCCGGTGGTGGTCGTCCCGCTGGAGGGCTCCCCGGCCGTCGACGCGTCGCCCGACGGCGGGGTCCGTTACCTGGCCCCCGGTGCGGACCACACGTTCGCCAACCCGGGTCCGCTGCCCTGCGACTTCCAGATCATCGAGCTGGCGTACCTCGGCGACTGAGCCTCTCGGCGGGTGCCCGGTCAGGCCGTCCAGACAGCCGCTGAGCGATCTTGGTCACAGACATCCACGCCGGTCGACCACGAAGCTGGGTCGGTGAACTTCGGCTCTGATCGGCAACCGCCCACTTGTCAGGTACGACGGTGAAGGCGCTGCCCGCCTGGGCGGCGCTCGGCCTGGCCGCGCTGGGCGGTGTCGCCTCGGCCGCCCAGAGCGCCGTCAACGCCGAACTGGGGGAGCGGGTCGGCAACGCGGCCATCGGTGCCGTCGTCAACAACCTCGGTGGCGTCGTGCTGGTGCTGCTCGGCCTGCTGGTGCTGCCGTCGATGCGTACCGGGTTGGCCGCCCTGCGCCACTCCCGGTTGCCCTGGTGGGCGTACCTCGGTGGGCTGGGCGGGGCGGCCATCGTGATCGTGGCGACCTATGTCGTACCGGTGCTGGGGGTGGCGGTGTTCACCATCGCCCAGGTCGCCGGCAACAGCGTGGGCGGGCTCACCGTCGACCGGGTGGGACTGGCCCCGGCCGGCCGGCTGGCGTTGACCGGCCCCCGGCTGGCCGGTGCCGTACTCGGAATCGGGGCGGTGGCGCTGGCGCAGACCGGTCGCCCGGTCGGCGAGTTGGCCGTCGGGCTGGTGCTGCTGGCCGTGTTCGGGGGAGTCGCCGTCGCGCTACAGGCGGCACTCAACGGCCGGGTCTCCGCCGCCAGCAGCACGGCGGCGGGTACGGCGATCAACTTCGCGGTCAGCACACCGGCCGTGATCGTCGCCGCCATCGGGCTGGGGGCACTCGACGTGCTGCCCTCGGCGCACTGGCCGACCGAGTGGCACCTCTACGTCGGCGGTCTGCTCGGGGTGGGCATCGTGGTCACGCTGCTGCTCGCCGTACGGTCGGTGGGCGTGTTCCGTACCGGACTGGCGATCGTCGCCGGCCAGCTCGGTGGCGCGGTTCTGCTGGACACGCTGCGGGCCGACCAGCCGGTGGTGAGTCTGCCGGTACTGGCCGGCACGCTGCTCACCCTGTCGGCCGTGGCGGTCTCCGGACTCCGGACCCGAACCCGGCGGCCCGGCCCCGTCGGGTAGCCGGGTCCGGACACCCTTCCCGGAGCCTGACCAGCAGATGGCAGACTGGTGAGGTGACCGACTCCGACGTCGTACGTCTTCGACCGCACCGTATCCGCGTGATGTGCTGGTCCCTGGCGGCTGCTCTGGTCGTGGTTTTCACCCTGATCGGCACGTCGCTGACCGGCCCGACCGGCATGGGTAACGCCACCTTCCAACGCGGCGATCAGATGGCCATGATCGGACTCGGGGTGCTCGGTGCGCTCGGGGTCCTCCTCTTCACCCGCCCCCGGGTCGAGGCCGATGCCCAGGGTGTCCGGGTGCAGAACGTGATCGGCTCGTACGACGTGCCCTGGGAGGAGGTACGGGCGGTCCGCTTCAACCGGGGCTCCGCCTGGGCCACCCTGGAACTGCACGACGAGGAGCAGGTGACCATGCTGGCCCTGCAGGCGGTGGACAAGGAGCGCGCGGTGGCCGGGGTCCGGGCGCTGCGGGCCCTGCACTCGGCCCACCAGCCGTCGTCGGCCCCGGCCAGGCAGTCCGAGCCGGCCTGACCGGTCGGACGACTCGCCGGGGTGGCCGCGTCGCAACCGGTCACCCCACCTGGTAACCTTCATGGGTCGACCATGCTGGTGCGAACTGCGTACATGTTACGAACCACAGCCGCATCAGCCATAAAGTGGAGCGCCTGCTCCCACCCGAGTCGCCAGGATTGGCGTCCGGGTCCGGTCACCGGATCGAGCGATCGATCCGGCTTGCGGCGCTGTGCCGCAGTTGACCGGTCGAGCGGGCCCTGGCATGCGCCGGGGCCTTCTGCTTTCCGGGTTGGTTCCCGCCGGGAACCTGCCGGGGTCGGCTCAAGCTGAGAAACGGACTTGAGGAGGCCCCATCAGCGTCGAGCCACGCGTCAACGAGCAGATCCGGGCACGTGAGGTCCGGCTGGTCGGCCCTGAGGGTGAGCAGGTGGGCATCGTCCCGCTGGAGCGCGCCCTGCAGCTGGCCGCGGACGTCGACCTGGACCTGGTCGAGGTTGCGCCGATGGCGCGTCCGCCGGTGTGCAAGCTCATGGACTTTGGCAAGTTCAAGTACGAGAGCGCACTGAAGGCACGCGAAGCCAGGCGTAACCAGCAGCAGACCGTCATCAAGGAGATGAAACTCCGGCCGAAGATCGACCCGCACGACTACGAGACCAAGAAGGGTCACGTGGTGCGGTTCCTCAAGGCGGGTGACAAGGTCAAGGTCACAATCATGTTCCGTGGTCGCGAACAGAGCCGGCCGGAGCTGGGCTACCGGCTTCTGCGGAGGCTCGAATCGGAGATCTCGGAACTCGGGTACGTCGAGGCCGCACCGAAGCAGGACGGCCGAAACATGATCATGGTTCTGGCTCCGCATCGAGCCGTCAAGGCGTCCGCTACGGCGGCCAGGGCGGGCTCGCCGCGTGAGCGGGAGGCCGGTGCCGCCGAGGCACCACCGGCCGAGGCGGCCGGACCCGCCGGGACCACCGGCGAGTAACAGGGGAGAAACGGTTCACATGCCGAAGATGAAGAGCCACACGGGTATGGGCAAGCGGGTCAAGGTGACCGGCCGTGGCAAGATCGTTGCCCAGCAGGCTGGGCTGCGGCACAACCTGGAGAAGAAGGCCACCACCCGCACCCGTCGTCTGACCGGCACGGTCGAGGTGGCCAAGGCCGACGTCAAGCGCATCAAGAAACTGCTTGGCCGCTGACGCGCGCCACTTGACCCGAAGGAGAAGTTGAGATGGCACGCGTCAAGCGGGCTGTGAATGCCCAGAAGAAGCGTCGTACCCTGCTGGAGACCGCTAGCGGCTACCGCGGCCAGCGCTCCCGGCTGTACCGCAAGGCCAAGGAGCAGGTGCTGCACTCGATGCAGTACGCCTACCGGGACCGTCGCGACCGCAAGGGCGACTTCCGGCAGCTCTGGATCACCCGGATCAACGCGGGTGCCCGCGCCAACGGGATGACCTACAACCGTCTGATCCAGGGCCTGAAGCTGGCCGGCGTCGAGGTGGACCGCAAGATCCTGGCCGACCTCGCCGTCACCGACGAGGCGGCGTTCGCCGCCATCGTCGAGGTGGCCCGTGCCGCTGTCGCGGCCGAGGGCACCGGTGGCGCGGCGGCGCAGGCCGCCTGAGTCAAGACCCACCTGGAACGAGGCGCTCCCTATGACAGCACGACCGTCCGGGGGGCGCCTCGCTCCTGTTCCAGACCGGGACGACACCCTGTTCACCACCCGTACACCCCGGGTGGTCGCCGCCCGACGGCTGCACCGCCGCCGGGACCGGGACACCACCGGCCGGTTCCTCGCCGAGGGGCCGCAGGCGGTCCGGGAGGCGTTGGCCGTGCCCGGCGTAGTCGCCGAACTGTTCGGCACCCCGGCCGCGCTGGACCGCTACGCCGATCTTGCCGCCACCGCCGCACGGGCCGGGATGCCGGTCTCGCCACTGACCGACGAGGCGCTGGCCGCGCTGACCGAGACGGTCGCGCCCCAGGGCCTGGTCGCGGTCTGCCACCACCTCGACGTGTCACTGGCCGCCGCGCTCGACCGGGCACCCCGTCTGGTCACCGTGCTGGCCGGGATCCGGGACCCGGGCAACGCCGGTACGGTGCTGCGCACCGCCGACGCGGCCGGGGCCGGTGCGGTGGTCTTCGCCGGGGAGACCGTGGACCCGTACAACGGCAAGAGCGTGCGCTCGTCGGCCGGCAGCCTCTTCCACGTCGACGTGGTCCGGGCAGGTGATCCCGCCGAGGTGGTCACCACCCTGCGGGCGGCGGGCCTGACCGTGCTGGCCGCCTCCGGCTACGGCGAAACCGACCTCGACGACCTCGCCGACGCCGGAGGACTGGCCACACCGACCGCCTGGCTCTTCGGTTCCGAGGCGCACGGCCTGCCCGCCGAGCTGGCCGACGCGGCCGACGCCCGGGTACGCGTACCGCTGCACGGCCGTGCCGAGAGCCTGAACCTGGCTGCCGCCGCAGCGGTGTGTCTGTATGCTTCAGCCAGAGCATTGCGAGCCAGGAGGACAACCCCGTCATGAGCGCCGTACGGCACTCGTTTAGCCAGCCCGCCGGTGTCGGCGGGCGGCAGGGCTGACCTTTCCCTGTGCACCTCCCACCGGCGGGCTGCGGCGAAGCCGCGTGTCCGTAAACTCGCCATCGCGCCCGACGAGGGCTGCGCCGCCGTGAGGGAGTGCCCGTACGCCATGACCTATCGCAACGATCCGTACGACCCGAAACAGGTCGCCCTGCTCGACCAAAGTGCCCTGGACGGGGCTGTCGCCGCCGCGCAGCAGGCGTTCGACGCCGCCGGAGACCCCGACGCGCTGGCCTCGCTACGCCACCAGCACCTCGGCGACCGGGCCCCGATCTCGTTGGCCCGCCGGGAGATCGGCGCGCTGCCTCCGGCCGCCAAGTCCGACGCGGGCAAGCGGGTCAACGAGGCGCGCCGGGCGGTCGAGACCGCGTTCGCCGCCCGCCGTGAAGAACTGGAGCGGCAGCGGGCCGAGCGGGTGCTGGCCGAGGAACGGGTCGACGTCACGCTGCCCTACGACCGACGTCCGAAGGGCGGTCGGCACCCGCTGAACACCCTCATGGAGGAGATCAGCGACCTGTTCGTCGGGATGGGCTACGAGATCGCCGAGGGGCCCGAGGTCGAACTCGAATGGGCCAACTTCGACGCGCTCAACATCGGTCCGGACCACCCGGCCCGCGGCCTGATGGACACCTTCCACGTCGCCGGCACCGACGGCGCCGGTGGCTCGGGGCTGGTGCTGCGTACCCACACCTCGACGGTGCAGGCCCGCACGATGCTGACCCGGCAACCACCCATCTACGTGGTCTGCCCGGGGCGGGTCTACCGCACCGACGAACTGGACGCCACCCACAGCCCGGTCTTCCACCAGGTCGAGGGCCTGGTCGTCGACAAGGGCATCACCATGGCCCACCTGCGGGGCACCCTGGAGCACTTCGCCCGGTCGATGTTCGGGGCGCAGGCGCGGATGCGCTGGCGGCCGCACTACTTCCCGTTCACCGAGCCGTCGGCCGAGTTCGACGTGTGGTTCCCCGAGCACCGGGGCGGGCCACAGTGGGTCGAGTGGGGCGGTTGCGGTCTGGTCAACCCCCGGGTGCTGCGGGCCTGCGGCATCGACCCGGACGTCTACTCCGGCTTCGCGTTCGGAATGGGCATCGACCGGACCCTGATGGTTCGGCACGGGGTGCGGGAGATGCGGGACATGTTCGAGGGCGACGTGCGGTTCACCCGCACGTTCGCAGGTGGAGCGTAGCGGGATGCGGAACGAAGCGACGGAGACGGTGGTCTGAGCCATGCGAGTTGGAATTTCCTGGCTGCGGGAATACGTCGACCTGCCCGCCGAACTGTCCACCGAGGACCTGGAACGGGCGCTGGTCGAACTCGGCATCGAGGTCGAGTCCGTGGTGGACCTGCGTACGACGGTCACCGGACAGCTGGTGGTCGGCGAGGTACGGGAGATCGAGGAACTGACCGGCTTCAAGAAGCCGATCCGTTTCTGCAGGGTGGACGTGGGGGACGCCAACAGCACCGGCGAACCACAGGAGATCGTCTGCGGAGCGACCAACTTCGCCCCCGGCGACCGGGTCGTGGTGATCCTGCCGGGCGGGGTGCTGCCCGGTGGGTTCGCCATCGGTGCGCGGAAGACGTACGGACGCAACTCCAACGGGATGATCTGTTCGGCGCGCGAACTCGGCCTCGGCGAGGACCACTCGGGCATCATCGTGTTGCCGGAGGACACGAAGGCCCTGCCCGGGGACGACGCCCGCCCGGTCGTCGGGCTCGACGACGTCGTGGTCGAGCTGGAGATCACCCCCGACCGTGGGTACGCCATGTCGGTGCGGGGTATCGCCCGGGAGTTGTCACATGCGCTCGGGCTGCCGTTGCGTGACCCGGCAGCCGGATCCGCACCCGGTGCGACCGCCGAACCGGCGTACCCGGTGCAGGTACTCGACACCGTCGGCTGTGACCGGTTCGCCGCCCGGGCGGTACGTGGTGTCGATCCGTTGGCGCAGAGCCCGCAGTGGATGCAGCGGCGGCTGACCGTCGCCGGCATCCGGGTCATCTCGCTGCCGGTCGACATCACCAACTACCTGATGCTCGAACTGGGCCAGCCGATGCACGCCTTCGACCTGGACCGACTGGCCGGACCGCTGGTCGTACGCCGGGCCGAGCCGGGGGAGCGGCTGACCACCCTGGACGGTGTCGACCGGGTGCTGGCGGTCGAGGACATGGTGATCTGCGACGACAGCGGGCCGATCTCGCTGGCGGCGGTGATGGGCGGGCAGACCAGCGAGGTCGTCGCCAGCACCACGAACGTGCTGTTCGAGGCGGCGCACTGGGATCCGGCCATGGTCGGTCGTACCGCCCGGCGGCACAAGTTGTTCAGCGAGGCGGCCAAACGCTGGGAACGCGGCGTCGACCCGGCGCTGGCCCTGGTCGCCATCGACCGGGCGGTCGCGCTGCTGACCGAGTACGGCGCCGGTGTCGCCGGGGACGAGATCCTCGACATCGACCACGTGCCGGCCCGTACGCCGATCGCGCTCGACCCACAGTTGGCCGGTCGCCGGATCGGGGTCGACTACCCACCGGCCCGCGTGGTCGAACTGTTGGAACAGGTCGGCTGCACGGTTACCGAGGGCACCGACCGGCTGGCCGAGGATCCCGGTTCCGTCGCGGCCGACGTCACCGGACCGGACCGTCTCATCGTCACGCCCCCGACCTGGCGACCCGACCTCACCGATCCGATCGACCTGGTCGAGGAGATCGTCCGGCTCGACGGGTACGACCGGGTGCCGATCGTCCTGCCCAAGGCCCCGGCCGGGCGTGGGTTGACCGCCGACCAGCGTCGGCGGCGGGCGGTCGCTCAGGCGTTGGCCGAGAACGGCTACGTCGAGGTGCTGGCGTACCCGTTCGTGGCACCGGAACTGTTCGACGCCCTGGGCCTGCCCGCCGACGACCCGCGTCGACAGGCCGTACGGTTGGCCAACCCGCTGTCCGAGGAGGAGCCGCTGCTGCGTACCACGCTGCTCGGCCCGCTGCTGGCCACGTTGCGCCGCAACATTGGTCGCGGGCAGCGTGACCTGGCGCTCTACGAGCTCGGTCTGGTGTTCGAACCCCGGATCGGGGCCGGCGTACCCCCGGCGATGGGGGTGGCGGACCGGCCGTCCGAGGCCGAGTTCGCCGCAGCCGACGCGACCGTGCCGCACCAGCCGTGGCACGTGGCGGCGGTGCTGGCCGGTGAACTGGACACGGCCGGCTGGTGGGGCCAGGGACGTCCGGCCGGTTGGGCGGACGCCGTGGCGGCGGCCCGACTCGTGCTGGCCACCGCGGGTATCCCGCCGGAGCGGGTGACGGTACGGCAGGCGGAACGGGCGCCCTGGCACCCGGGGCGCTGTGCCGAACTGCTCGTCGACGACATCACCATCGGCTACGCCGGCGAGCTGCACCCGTCGGTGATCGACACGATGGAGTTGCCGAGGCGTACCTGCGCCATGGAACTCGACCTCGACGCGGTACCGTCGGCGCCGCAGGTGGCCGCGCCACAGGTGTCGACGTTCCCGCCGGCTCTGATCGACGTGGCGCTCGTCGTCGAGGACGCGGTGCCCGCCGCCGAGTTGCGTCAGGCCCTCACCGAGGGGGCGGGCGAGCTGCTCGAGTCGATCCGCCTGTTCGACGTGTACACCTCGGCCGAGCAGTTGGGCGCTGGGCGTAAGTCGCTGGCGTACAAGCTGACGTTCCGGGCGCCGGACCGTACGCTCACCGCCGAGGAGGCGGTGGCCGCGCGGGACGCCGCGGTGGCCCAGGCCGCGGCCCGCTTCGGGGCCGTCCTACGGGGTGCCTGACCCGGATGGGTACGGCAGTCGTCATCATCGTGGTGGCCGGCGTTCTGGCGTCGGCCGCCACGCTGCTCGTCTGGGCACGACGGCGACTGCTCGTCGTGTCGGTGGTGGGCCGCAGCATGGAACCCACGCTGCGGTCCGGCGACCGGGTGTTGGCCCGGCGGGTTCCGCTGGCCAGGGTCCGACGTGGCGACGTCGTCGTGTTGGCGGCACCCGCGCAGATGGCGGATGACTCGCAGCCCCCGAGCCAGGAGTCACCCGGCCTGCTCATCAAGCGGGCCTTTGCGGTGCCGGGCGACCCGGTGCCGGTGGAGCGGGTGCCGATCCTGGGTGGCCAGTCCGCTGCGGAGGTGCCGGTCGGACACCTGGTCGCGCTCGGTGACAATCCACCCTGGAGTTACGACTCGCGCGAGATCGGCTACTTCCGGGAGGAGAGCGTGCTCGGTGTGGTGGTGCGTCCGCGGCTGCCCGCCAGTTAGCGCCGCTTCACCTGCCTGAACCATGCGATAACCACGTGCCCGCTCGCGCTCTGTGCAGGAGAATGCCAACGTGCCCGAGTTGGAGTGGCCAGACGAGGTCGAGTTGACCGGTGGAGGGCGGACGGCGGTCCATCGGCGTGGGCAGGTCGTGGTCCGAGACACCGGCCCGTGGACGCCGGCCGTGCACACACTGTTGCGGCATCTGGAACGGGTCGGCTTCGCCGGGGCACCGCGCCTGGTCGGTACCGGTCTGGACTCCACCGGACGCGAAACGTTGACCTTCATCGAGGGCGTGTTCGTCCAGCCCGGACCGTGGAGCCTGGACGGCGTCGCTGCCGTCGGTCGACTACTGCGGGATCTCCACGACGCCACCGCCTCCTACCAGCCGTCCCCCGACGCGGTGTGGTTTCCCTGGCACGGCCGCGATCTGGGCGGATCCGCCCGGGTCATCGGCCACTGTGATGTCGCCCCCTGGAATATCGTGGCCCGCGATGGAATGCCGGTCGCCCTCATCGACTGGGAGTTCGCCGGTCCGGTCGACCCGCTGGTCGAGCTGGCGCAGGCAAGCTGGCTCAACGTCAAACTCCACGACGACATCGTCGCCGAACTCGAGGGTCTGCCACCCCTGGCCGACCGGGCACGGCAGCTCCGCGCCATCGTCGACGCCTACGGTCTGTCAGCCAACCAGCGTCGCGGCTTCTTCGACCGGATCGTCGAGTTCGTCGTGTCCGATACCGCGTTCGAGGCGGACGACGCCCGGGTCACCCCGGACATGACCTACCATCCCCAGGCGCTGTGGGCGATGGCCTGGCGGGCCCGCGCCGCCGCCTGGCTGCTGCGAAACCGTCGAGTGCTGGAGAACGCCCTCTCCTGAGGACCGTCCACCTCGGCTTCGGCGGTCGGCCGCGAAGCTGTCACGCCGCCCGGTCGACGGCCCGGTCGCCTGTCCCCGGGCACGGGACAGCGCAGTAATCCTGACTTTTTATCACAGATGCTGCATCGAGGGCTGTACTCCTCGCTCCATCGAAGCTACAGTGCGTGATCGGATGATTGTGGCGAGTGACGGAGTTGGGGTATCGCCCGACCTGGCACGCGTCCCATGACGTCCCGATGCGTACGCCCCAGGCCATCGCCAGACCAGCCGGCCGCATCACGGACCCTGCTCGAAGGAGGCACCGACCGGCCCTGTGATCGCGGCTCACCCCAGCCCGTCTCCCGTTCCGGCCCGGTTCAGTGAAGGAGATCGCGATGACGTCGACGCTACCGACTCCGAACGGAACACCAACTCGACGCAGTTGTCCGTTCGCCCCGCCCGCGGAACTCATCGCGTTGCGCAACGAGCGTCCGGTCAGCCGAATGATCTACCCCGACGGTCACGAGGGATGGCTGGTGACCGGGTACAGCGCCGTGCGGGCGGTGCTGGCGGACGTCCGGTTCAGCTCCCGCCCGGAGCTGCTCAGGAGCCCCGTCTCCATCGTCGCGGACCGGGAAAGGCCGCAGCACCCGACGCCGGGCATCATCACCCAGTTCGATCCGCCGGAGCACACCCGGTATCGCCGCCTGCTGACCGGCCAGTTCACCGTCCGGCGGATGAACCAGCTCACGCCACGGATCGAGCAGATCACCGAGGAGCACCTCGACGCGATGGAGAAGGCGGGTCCGCCCGTCGACCTGGTGCAGGCCTTCGCGCTGCCGATTCCCTCGCTGGTGATCTGCGAGTTGCTCGGTGTTCCGTACGATCGTCGGGAGGAGTTCCAGCACAACAGCAGGGTGCTGTTCGACCTGACCTCTGCCACCGAGCAGGTCAGGTCGGCCGTCGACGGCCTGGAGCGGTTCCTTCGGGAACTCGTGGCACACAAGCGGGCCGAACCGGACGACGACCTGCTCAGTGGGCTGTTGGCCACGGGTGAACTCACCGACGAGGAACTGGCCAACATCGGTCTGGTGCTGCTCGTCGCCGGGCATGAGACGACCGCCAACATGCTCGCCCTCGGTGCCTTCGCGTTGCTTCAGCATCCCGAGCAGCTTGCCCTGCTACACGCGGATCCGGACCTGGCCGGCAATGCGGTGGAGGAACTGCTGCGCCACCTCAGCATCGTCCATATCGGACCGATTCGTACGGCCGTGGCGGACATCGAGGTCGAGGGCCAGTTGATCAGGGCGGGGGAGTCCGTCACCGTGTCGGTTCCCGGGGCCAACTGGGATCCGGAGCGGTTTCCCCAGCCGGACCGACTCGACATCACCCGCCGGGCTACCGGTCACGTCGCCTTCGGACACGGGGTCCACCAGTGCCTCGGCCAGCAACTGGCCCGGGTCGAGATGCGGGTCGGCTACCCTGCGCTGCTGCGTCGGTTCCCCGGCCTACGTCTGGCGGTTTCCCCGGCGGACGTTCCGCTGCGTACGGAGATGGCAATCTACGGCGTCCATCAGCTTCCGGTCGCGTGGTGAGAACCATGCTGGTCGAGGTCGAGCCGCAACGCTGCTGCGGCGCTGGACTGTGTGTGCTCACCGTGCCCGAGGTCTTCAGCCAGCACGAAACGGACGGAACCGTGCTCCTGCTGACCCCACGACCGGACATCGACCAACAGGAGGCGGTCGCGGAAGCTGCGGAGTTCTGCCCGAGCGGGGCGATCAAGATCGTGGTGGCCGGCGACCGGTCGGGACAGCGGACCAGTTGACGGCCCCCGACGGATGGCACCGAGCGGCGCGCCGCCCGGTCCGACGCGGACCCGTGCGGCGCGCCTGGTGCCGATCAGCAAAGTGAGGTCATGGTGACCCCACCAGCGGTGCAGGAGTAACCGCACGAGCCGCAGAAGGTCTGGCACCCGAGGTTCTGGCTGCACCGCTTCAGGTGACAGGTGCCGCAGGCTGCACACCAGGGGTCTGGCGGACAACCGGCGGAGGCGGTCACCCTGGGTACGACGAGGCCGAGCATCCGCTCGCCGAGGGCTTCCAGTCGACGAAACATTGATTCACCTCCCTCCAGGTTGAGAGCGCTCGAACCCTACGGTCGGCCACTACATCGGGCATACATTGCGCGTGAGCTCGGCCCCGATCTCCGCCCCGGACCACATCTCATCGATGTATGTCGAATGTAGGTCGGGCTCCTACGGTGACCTCCCGAAGCGGATCGGGGAGGGCGGTCGGGATGGCGTACGTCGAGTTGGCTGGCCGGTGCCTGCTTGGCCTGGTGTTCCTCGTCGCGGTCACCGGCAAACTACGTAGCCGCACCGCCTTCGACGACTTCGTCGCCTCCGTTGCCCAGTTCGGCCTGCTACCGGAGAGGTGGCTGCCGCTCACCGCCCGACTCGTGCTGACCGGCGAGGCGGGCATCGTGCTGCTGCTCGCCCTGCCCGCCACCGTTCCGGCCGGCTACGCACTCGCGATCGGGGTGCTCGGGATCCTCAGCGCGGGGATGCTGACGGCGGTACGACGCGGCCGGCGGCCAGCCTGCCTGTGCTTCGGCGCGGCCGGTGTGCCGATCGGCGCGCGACACGTGGCGCGCAACCTGCTGCTGGCCGCGATCGCCGCCGGCGGCCTGGTGGCCTCGGTCGCCACGAGCGGTTCACCGATGCGCCCGGCGGCTGCGCTGCTGGCGGTCGCAACGGCGGTCCCACTGGCCGCCCTGGTCGTCCGACTCGACGACATCGTCGAACTCTTCACCGCGAGCCCGGTCCGGGCCAAACCACCCGTCGGCCCGTCCGGCCGCTGAAGGACGTCGGGCCGCACCCGCTGGTGACCCGACACCGTGACCCCGAAGGAGAACATGATGTGGTACCTCACCGTCGCCGTCGTCCTCGTCGCCGCGCTGGGCCTGGTCAATCTGGTGTTCACTCTCGGAGTGGTACGCCGGTTGCGCGAGCACACCGAGTTGTTGAGTGACCGGCAAACCAAGCGACCGGAGGCGATCCTCGAAGGCGGCGGTGCCCCCGACGACTTCGTCTCCACCACCGTCGACGGTCAGGTGCTCACCCGCGACTCGCTGCGCCCGATGACCCTGATCGCCTTCGTGTCACCCGCCTGCGACCTGTGCGAGGAGCAGATCCCCACGCTGCTGGACCGGGCGCGGGACATGCCGGGCGGTCGGGACAACGTCTGGGTCGTCGTGGTGGGCAAGGGCCCGGAGACCGCACCGTACGCCGACCGGTTCCGGGACGTCGCCACCGTCTTCGTCGAGCCCGGCAACGGCAGCCTCCCCATTGCCTTCAAGGTCAACGGTTTTCCGGCATTCGGCCTCCTCGACGAGGGTGGCAGGGCGGTCGCCAGCACCTTCGGCATCGCCAGGTTGGACCTGCCGGTGGCCCGATGAGCGTCGAAGCGTCGGGCGGACCACGGCTGGCACCCGCGCGCGCGGTCCGGCACGCGCGGGACGCCCTCGGCCTGACCTGGCGGGCGGCCCCGGCCGGCACTGTGGTGGATCTGGTGCTTGCCGTGCTCGTCGGGCTCACTCCGGTGCTGGCGGCCTGGTTGACCAAGCTGGTGCTCGACCGACTGTTCACCGGGGGAGGCTCCGCTGCCGGGCTCGCCGGACTGGGGGTGGGGCTGGCGACGACGGCGGCGGCCGGTGCCGTACTGCCGCACCTGCGCAGGTACGTCGAGGCGGAACGGTCCCGCGCGGTCGCCCGGCTGGTACGGCGACGCCTGTACACGGCGTTGCAGCGGTTCGTCGGCCTGGTCCGGCTGGAGAATCCGGAGTTCCAGGACCAGCTTCAGGTGGCGCAGCAGACCGGGCACCTCGGGCCGACCCAGCTCACCGGCAACGTACTGGCCACCGTGCAGGGTGTCATCGGCATGACCGGCTTCCTCGGCGTACTGCTGGTGCTGAATCCGTGGATGGCCGTACTGGTGCTGCTGGCCGCCCTGCCGACGCTGTGGATCCAACTGCGCCTCAACCAGCGGCGGGCGGCGATGCTCCTGCGGCTGGAACACTTCCAACGCCGCGACCTGTTCTTCTCCCAGCTACTGGTCGGAATTCCGGCGGCGAAGGAGATCCGCCTGTTCGGGCTGAGCCGGTTCTTCGGGGACCGGATGCTCGGTGAGCTGAGCGGGATGCACGACGCCGAACACCGGCTGGACCGTCGGGAGATGCGGGCCCAGGTGCTGCTCGGGCTGCTCGGGGCGGGTGCCGCCGGAACCGGAATCGTGTACACGATCGGCGTGGCCCGTACCGGCACGTTGAACGTCGGCGACGTGGCGCTCTTCCTCGCCGCCGTACCCGGTGTGCAGAGTGCCCTGGCCAGTCTCGTCGGCCAGGTCGGCGCCATCCACCAGGCACTGCTGCTGTTCGACCACTACGACGCGGTGGTACGGGCCGAACCGGACCTGGCCCTGCCGGCCGTGCCCCGCCCCGTCCCGCCGCTGCGCTCCGGGATCGAACTGCGGGACGTGTGGTTCCGCTACTCCGACAGACATCCGTGGGTGCTGCGGGGCGTCGACCTGCACCTGCCGTACGGGTCGACGACCGCGCTCGTCGGGCTCAACGGCGCGGGGAAGAGCACCCTGGTCAAGCTGCTGTGCCGGTTCTACGACCCGGATCGGGGATCGATCCTGTGGGACGGTGTCGACCTGCGGGATCTGGACCCGGCCAGCCTTCGGGAGCGGATGGGTGCGGTCTTCCAGGACTTCATGGCGTACGACCTGACCGCTGCGGAGAACATCGCGGTCGGAGACCTGGCGGCGCTCGGGGATCAGCCGAGGCTGCGGGCCGCAGCCGACGACGCCGGCATCGCGGACACCCTCGACGCCCTGCCACGCGGCTACGACACCCTGCTCACCAGGATCTTCTTCGCCGGCGGTGACCGGGACGAGCAACCGGCCGGTGTGGTGCTCTCCGGCGGCCAGTGGCAGCGGGTGGCACTGGCCCGGGGTTTCCTGCGGGCCGGCCGTGATCTGCTCATCCTGGACGAGCCGAGCGCCGGACTGGATGCCGAGGCCGAACACGACCTGCACACCCGACTCCGCCAGTTGCGGCGGGGAAGGACCAGTCTGCTCATCTCGCACCGGCTCAACGCGGTGCGCGAGGCAGACATGATCGTCGTGCTCGACGACGGGCGGATGGTCGAGCGGGGCACCCACCACGAGCTGATGGCGGCCGGCGGCGGCTATGCCCGGCTGTTCACCCTCCAGGCCCGTGGCTACCGGGAGGAGAACGGAAAGGCGACGTCGACGCACTCCTCAGCGTCGTCGGCCGTATCCCAGTTGGGGTAGTAGACCTCCCGAACGGACGCGCTCAGCGTCAGGCTCCGGTCGGTCAGCCAGGCCCCGACCGCGTCGTACGCCCCCAGGATCGACGGGTACGACGCCTGCGTCCTCGTCAGTGCGGTGTAGGCCTCGCGGTGGGCACCTTCCACCCGTACTCCGATCGCCCCGACCGGCTCGATCGGATCGGGGGTGGGCGCGCAGACCTCGACCGGGCCGTCGGAGTCTTCGCTGACCAGGCCGTGGTAGACCACGAAGACCGGTCCGGACAGTGTGCCGCCGACCGCGTCCAGGTGGGCGAAGAGCTGCCGGGTGGCCTCGGGTAGGAACACGGGAAGCTGGTCGGCGGTCACGTGCCGCTGAATGAAGATCACTTTCTGCTCGGGCACGTCCCGTTGGCGAATGTCGTACATCGGGTGGACACCCTCCTCGGTGAGAACCTGTCGCAGATGGGCGACGAGGCTGCGACGCGCGGTGTGGTCCGCCTCGACCCGTTGCCAGTACGCGTCGACGACCCGGTCCGCCGGTGCGGGCGGCAGGTCGAGCACGGCGGCGATGTCGGCCAGTGGCATCCCGATCCCGCGCAGCAGCACGATCCGCCGGGCGCGGTCGAGCTCGGCGGGACCGTAGTAGCGGTATCCGGTCCGGGCGTCGATGTGCGCGGGCAGCAGCAGGCTGCGCTGTTCGTACAGGCGCAGTGCCTTCGGGCTCAGCCGTGACTGCGCCCCGAACTCTCCAGTGGTCAACAGCTCGGACATGCCGGTAAGTCTCCGGCCCGCCCCTGGGGCGAGGTCAAGCCGACACCGGGGGACCTGGTCAGCCGACACCGGGGGACCTGGTCAGCCGGCGCTGGTCCGGGGCAGACAGCGGTGCACCACCTGTAGGAGCCGGGCAGCCGATCTCGCGGTGTCGTCGTGACGCGCCGCAGCCTGCCGGGCCAGACCGATGAGATTGTGCTGTTCACCGCGCAACCACTTCATTGCCTCGTCGGGACTGGCGAGTTGCGGGCCGAGTCGGACGTCGGGCCAGCGGGTGCTGTCACAGCTGACCGGCAGTCGGAGCAGCCGTGCGGCTCGCGCGGCGGTGGTGGCGAACGTGACCAGGACCCGACGTACGGCGGCGTCCCGTGCCCCCTGCCGTTCGTCGGCCGCCAGTTCCGCTGCGTACAGCCAGAGCAGGCGGGACATCTGGAAACGTCCGGCGCCGACGGGCTCGACGAGTTGGGCTTCGACCAGCCGGTCGAGGGCGGTCCCGGCCAGCTCCGGGCCGGTGTCCAGTAGCGCGGCGACGATGTCCGGGGTGACATGGCCGAGTCGTAACAGCCCGAGCCGCCGGAACGCCGCACCGGCGTCCCCGAGGAACCGGCAGCTGGCCGCCAGACGCGGCCGTATCGCCAGTTCGTCGAGCCGGTGACACTCGTCGCGTAGCCGGGTGGCCAGCCTCGCCACGGACCAGTGGGGGCGTTGGGCCAGTCTGCTCCCGGCGGCCCGTACCGTCAGGGGAAGCCGCTCGCAGAGGTCGACGACGATGGCCGCTGGACCGCCGTTGATCCGTTGCCGACCGGCCGAGTGGTGCAGCAACTCGACCGCGTCCGCCTCGGCTAGGGGGCCGAGCCGTAGGTGCAGACCTTCGACGGTCGGCAGCCGTGCCCGGGTGGTGACCAGCAACGCGGAGCCGCCGCGAACCGGCAGCAGATCGGCTACCTGCGCGGCCTCGGCCGCGTTGTCGAGCAGCAGCAGGATCCGTCGGCCGAACAGCAACGACCGCACCAGGGCATGTGCCTCCGCCAGCGTCGAGGGTGCCGGTGCCGACGGCCCGGCAAGGGAGCGTGCCAGTCGGGCCGGCACCTCGGCGGGAGCCAGTGGCGGTGTGTCCGCCGCCGAGCCACCGAGGTCGAGGTAGATCTGGCCGTCGGGGAAACGATCGACGACGGCCGCCGCCGCCCGCATGGCCAGCGCGGACTTGCCGGTGCCGGGCATGCCGTAGACGGCAACCGCGACCGGGCGATCGCCGACGGTGCTCAGTACGTCGTGCAGCCGGTCCAGTTCGGCGCCCCGGCCGACGAAGGCGTTGACGTCGTGCGGCAGTTCGTGTGGCACGGGTACGGGTGGTGTCCCCGGGCCGGTGCTGGTGCTGCCCTCGACCGGTGCCGTACGGGCCCGCCAGGTACGTGGTCGGACGGGACTCTCCGCCAACCGCTGTCGTGGATGCAGCAGACTCGGGTCACGGCGTAGCACGGCTCGATGCAGGTCGCACAGTTCGGTGCTCGGCTGCACCCCCAGGTCGTCGGCGAGGCTCCTGCGGGCGGTCGTGAAGGTGTCCAACGCCCCGGCGATGTCGCCGATCCGGTAGAGCACGGTCATCAGTTGCGCCCAGGCGCACTCCCGCAGCGGATTCTCGGCGACGTGTGTCCGTAGCCGCGCGACCAGGTCGGCGGAACTGCCCTCCCAGAGTTCCAGTTGGCAGGTGAAGTACGCCTCGGCCGCGCCGATCCGTCGCTGGCGCAACCGGTCGAGTGCGGCGGTGACGATCGGACCACCGATCGGCCCGCCGGACGTCGAGGTGGGCCACATCGACAGCGCCTGACCGAGTACGGCCGATGCGGCGTGCAGTTCCCCCCGGGCGAGTGCCGAGTGCCCGTCGGAGACGAGGCGGTCGAACTCGACGGCGTCCAGTTCACCGGGGCAGACCCGCAGTCGGTAGCCGCCGGCACCGGCGGACAGCCGGGGCGTCTCCGGTGAGGGGGACGAGGCCAGCAGCGTACGGAGTTGGCAGATGTGGCTGCGCAGGTTGGGTACCGCCGAAGCCGGTGGTTTCTGCCCCCACAACTCGTCGACCAGCGCGCCGACGGGGACGGCCTGGTTGGTGTGCACCAGCAGGGTCACCAGCAGCGATGTCGGTCGGCCGGCCGGTAGGCGTAGTGGTTGGCCGTCCCGGTGCACGCAGGGCGTGCCGAGGATACGAAAGGCTAGTGTCATGTGTGCCCCCGCGATGTACCCGGGCGGACGGGGCCACACCTACAGCTCCGGCACCACGTCGCGCCCCTAGCCATCGACGATTATGCCAGCAGTGTGAACGAGTTGTTATCCCGACGACATCGTTGATCGTGGATGTCTGATTGGTGGTCCGGCGGTAGCTGTGCCACCTCGCGGAGACCGGCCACGTTGCGTATCCGTGAATCCGCGATGGTCCGTGTCGACCGGGCCGTTGCTTCGCGGTCCCGGAACGCCGCGCAGGTCGAGCAGCAGCCGGCCACGTGCCGTCGTCGACGTGGTCTTCCGCTGCCGTCGACTCACTTCGCCAAGCCCACGGCATTGCCCGTCACCCTTCGGGCTGGCATCGCTGGCTACCTGCCACCTGGACAGCGGAGCCGACGGCTAGCGGACGGCTAGTGGACGGCAAGCGTGATCTCCGAGGCTCATTGTCAGCCGGCGACGAACGTCCGGCGAAGCGCGGAGCGGTCGACCTGCACACCGGTCGGTCCTTCGAAACCACAGGAGGTCATCAGATGCGAATCCGCATCAGTCGCAGTTCCGTTACCGCAGCCGTCGTGCTGGCCGCGTCGCTGGCGGGTGCCGGCTGGGCAGCCCCGGCCTTCGCCGAGATCGACCCGATCCCGGCGAACCCCGTCGTGAGCGGACTCGAGAAGGTTTCCGAGACGACGAGCCCCGGCAGTTCGGACCGCACCCATACGGTGCCGTGCCCGTCCGGCAAGGTTGCCCTCGGTGGGGGTGGGTACCTGACCGCCTCCACGGATGCGGTCGGGCGGGTGGCGATGGACAAGTCCGCGCCGTCCACCGACGGTGCGAGTTGGACGGTGTCGATGCGTGAGGTCGGCGCGGTCAAGTACACCGGAGAGTGGCGCTTCACTGTTTTCGCCTTCTGCGCCAACCGGCCAACCGGCTACCAGGTGGTGTCGGAGGTCAAGACCGGATGGAACGACTTCCACCGCTTGTCCAAGACCACGGCCTGCCCGGGCAGCACGAAGGTCCTCGGCGCGGGAGCCGAGGTCTACAACTCGAACAGCGCCTTCGTTCTCGACCGGGTCGCCCCCGGTGATGCCGTGTCGCCGAACGGGGGAACCAACTACACCTGGGCTGTCGCTCGGACCGTGGACCAGGGCACGGCGGCGCACGGCACGGAAGCACTCCGGACGTTCGCCATCTGCGCCACCGAGCCCGCCGGCTACGAGGTGGTACGTGCGGCAACGGACATGACGAGCAGTTCGTTCAAGAACGTCCCCGGCACCTGCACCACCGGAAAGAAGCTGCTCAGCGTGGGCGCCGGCATCAACGTGTCCAGCATCCACGAGGACGACCGGACCCAGACCCTGCTCACCGGGCTCAACGGCAGCACGGCTGGCTCGGCGAACACCTGGGCGTACGAGGATGCCGACGGATACGTCGAGGCATGGGGGCTCTCGCTGGCCCTGGTCTGCGCGAGCTGACCCGCCGCTGTGGGTGTCGCCGGGCTCGCGGCGACACCCACAAAGGGTTGGCCACATCGGCGGCGTCCGACCCGTAGGGCCGACGCGGTGCGAGGTTTGCCGGGAGATCGCCCGAGTGCCGGTCAGAGGCAGTCGGTCGAATCTCTCGGCTGATTTCATTCTCATTCTCGATAGTGATAACGTTGGCGGCGTGGAAACGTCGAAGGAGCGCCTGGCCGAGCTGGCGCTGCACCCGGTCCGGATCCGGATCCTGCGAGCCGTCGCGGGCGCCCGGCTCACCACGCACGACCTCGTTGCGTTGCTGCCGGACATTCCGCAGGCCACGCTGTACCGGCACCTGGCGACGCTGGTCAAAGCCTCGCTGCTCGAGGTCGTCGAGGAGCGCAAGGTGCGCGGTGCCGTCGAGCGGGTGTACGCGCTGCCAGCTCGCGGCGCGACGCTGGACGCCACGGCAACCGCCGAGGAGCACGAGCGCGACTTCACCGCGTTCATGTCGAGCCTGCTGTCGGAGTTCTCCCGCTATCTCGCCCGCGAACACATCGACTTCGCCGCCGACGGGGTCGGATACCACCAGCTCGTGCTGCACCTGACGGACGCCGAACTGGGCCAGTTCGCCGCAGGCCTCAACGCGCTCGTCGGCCCGCTGCTCGGCAACGAGCCCGGCAACGGGCGGGTGCCCCGGTTGCTGGCGACCATCCTGCTGCCGGCCAACCAGGTGACGACCACCGGCAACGACAACCAGACAGCAGAGCCCGTGGACGGCTCTGGCGCGACGGAAGGAGATGGCTGATGGCATCGGTCATGGTTACCGGCGATCTGCTCGACATCCGGTTCACCAGTTGGGAGCGGCTCTGGATCGGGCGGGAGCGACTGGTGCTGCCCGTCGCCGCCGTGCGGCATGCCGTTCGGGTCGACGATCCGCTGCGCCTGGCCCGTGGTGCCCGACGCGGTTACACGGTCACCGGCTTCGCCAAGATCGGCATTTGGGGTCTGTTCGGCGGTCCCCGGCAGCTCGTGGCGGCCCGCCGTGGCGAGCCCGGGTTGCACCTCGTCCTGGACCGTGCCGCTGCCGGTGGTGAGTTCGACGAGGTCGTACTCTCCAGCCCGGCCGCGCCGGACTTCGTCGAGGCGATCGGGCGTGCGATGGCGGCCCGCGCATGACCGGCGACCATCTGGCGATCGAGGTCTCCCACCTGACGAAGCGCTACGGTGCCGTCACCGCCGTACGGGATCTGAGTTTCACCGTCGAACCCGGCGTCGTCACCGGATTCCTCGGCCCGAACGGCGCGGGTAAGACCACCACGATGCGTATGCTGACCGGCCTCGTGTCGCCCACCTCCGGCACCGCGACGATCGGCGGACAGCCGTACCGTCGGCTGGCCCGACCGTCGAGCGTCGTCGGTGCCGTCTTCGACGCCAACGCGTTCCACCCCGGCCACAGCGCCCGCGCCCACCTGCGGATCTACGCCGCGATGGGGGGCTACCCGGACGGCAGGGTCACCGAACTGCTGAACCTGCTCGGTCTCGCCGATGCCGCCGACCGGCGTACCCGCGGGTTCTCCACCGGCATGCGACAGCGGCTGAACCTTGCCACGGCGCTGCTCGGCGACCCCCGGGTACTGCTCCTGGACGAACCGAGCAACGGCCTCGATCCGGAGGGCATGTCGTGGCTACGCGGCTTCCTGCGTCGGCTGGCCGACGAGGGACGCACCGTCCTGATCTCCAGCCACGTACTCAGCGAGGTCCAGCAGCTCGTCGACGACGTGGTCGTGATCCGACGCGGCGAACTTGTCGCGGCCGGGCCGTGGTCCCGGCTCGCCGGCCCGCCTGCGGTGCTGGTCACCGCCGCTGACGCCGACCCGCTGGCCGCCGCGCTGGCGGCCGGTCCCG